>WFMT01000127.1 GCA_015488975.1 Campylobacteraceae bacterium
ATCCATAGGTTTAACGGGAGCGATGATGTTTGCTTATGCAGAAACTAACGGTCAAAATGAAATATCCGTTAAAAGCTCTATTCAAGTACAGCAAAATGCAAATAATAATATAGTCCATGAAAACATGGCAACAATTACACTGCAAGAAGCTGCCTTGATAGCCAAAAAAAATTCAGATGGCAAGATCGTGTCAGTAAATCTTGAAGATATCAATGGAAACCTTGTCTATACTGCGGATGTACTTAAACATAATCAAATTACAAACTTGATTATTGATGCTGGAAACGGTAGAATATTATCTTCAAGGGTTGAAAGCACTAACAAAGAAGTAAGTGATAATTCTAAAGATGAAGATAACAATGACAATCAAGGACAAAATGAATCAGACCATGAGAGTAATGACTGACAAAAACATATATCTTTGGAGTTTTAAATGAAGATACTAATTGTAGAGGATGATTTAAATATCCTCTCTTTATTAAAAGAAAATTTTATTGAAGAAGGCTATATAGCAGATACAGCAGAAAATGGAGAAGACGGAGAGTATATGGCGAGCGTCAACAGTTATGATGTTATTGTTTTAGACTGGATGCTGCCCTATAAAAGCGGTATAGATATACTACGCTCTTTAAGGAATAAAAGTATAATGACTCCTGTTATAATGCTCACTGCAAAAGGTGAGATTGACGACAGGATAACCGGCCTAAAAAAGGGAGCAGATGACTATCTTGTAAAACCTTTTAGCTTTAAAGAATTACAAGCTAGAATAGAAGCTCTTTATAGAAGAGTTGTGCAAAACGGTAAAAATGAAATCAAAATTAAGAATATAACTATACAGACAGACAAAAAAATTATTACAAAAAACTCAAAAATTATTACTTTAACAGCAAAAGAATATGAATTATTAATGTTTTTGGTAAAAAGAAAAAATTCCTATGTATCAAAATTTATGATTGAGGCTCAACTATGGACAAATGATGAAAATCTAAAGCAAAGCAATGTCATACAAGTTACGATATATCACTTAAGACAAAAGCTTGGAAAAGATTTGATAAGCAGTTTTAAAGGTTTGGGATATAAAATTGAAATTTAAAAGTTTAAAAACAAAAATTCTTTTTTGGTTTGGCTCTATATCATTTTTTATATTGATTATTTTTAGCTTATTATTTTATTATTTCTTTGAAAAAAGTTTAACCCTATCAATACAAAATAAACTTTATGCAGAATCCATCTACATAAAAGAACATATTGACATCAAATCTCTTAAAGTTATTGAACACAAATTTCCTTTTGCCATAATAAAAAAAGACAAGATTATATATAAAACTAAAAAATTTGAATTATCAAATATAAAAAATATATTAAGATCTAAAAATCCTTTTAAGATTATCAGTACCCACGAATCAAAAAATGCAATATATATATTAAAATTAAGCAAGCCATTTGATGGCGCAATACTGGTTTTAGAAAGAGAGATTGATGACAGGATAGAAGATATTCTCTCAACGATGCTAGTTTTAGAACCTATTTTACTTATTTTACTTATTTTTATGGCAAACAATATGCTAAATAAGATATTGTTACCCATTAAAAATATAAACAAAACTGCCAAAAGTATCTCTGTAAATAATTTTAATACAAAAATTCCACTCTATGATAATGAGAATGAGATAAAAGAATTGGCACAAACTTTCAACAACATGATAGACAGACTAAAAGAGGGGGTACAAACAATCGAAAGATTCAACTCAGATGTTTCGCATGAGCTTAAAACACCGCTTACTGTTATAAATGGACAGATTGAATTGGCCTTAAAAAAAGATAGAGCTATCTCATACTATAAACACAGTTTGCACACTATAGGGGCTGAATCAAAGAAAATTCAAGAGATTACAGAAGAGTTGCTGTTTTTAAGTAAATTTTCCAAAAATGATATAGAAGAAAAATTTAAAAGCTGTGATTTTAATGCTATATTGATAGAAGCTTTAGAAAAATACTTGAAAATTGCAAAAGAGAAAAATATTAACATAGAAATCGTAAAATTTGAAAAAGCAACCAAACAAGCAAACGAATCATTGATTTTTTCTATTTTTTCAAATATCATAGATAATGCTGTAAAATATACACCAAATAATAAAAATATTTTTGTCTCATTGTATAAAAATGAAAAGATTCACTTTATCATTAAAGATGAAGGTATTGGAATACCTAAAAATGAATTATCTAAAATAACAGATAGATTTTACAGGATTGATAAATCAAGAAATAAAAAAATTAAAGGTTTTGGTCTTGGACTCTGTATAGTAAAAAATAGCGTAGAGCTTCACAATGCGAAGTTGAAAATAACTTCCATTGAAAAAAGCGGAACACAAGTAGAAGTTATATTTTAATTTTCATTTCATTTTCATAGTCTATACTTTCATAAAAAAGGATAGATATGCTAACAACTATTATAAGATCTGCAAAAGATTTCTTTGATAAAAAGATACTTTTGCTCTCTTTTATACCTATGCTGGTATCTGCGTCCATTATTGGTTTTATCTTTTTTTTATTTTCTGGTACTATACATGGTTTTTTTATCTGGGTTATAAGTCATATTCCTTTCATAAGCGGTGATTTAGTAGTCAGTGTAACACAAAGTTTTTTTGGTGTTATTGTTTTTTATGAACTTATGATCATAAGTTCAGTGCTTTTTGTAGGCATTGTTGCAGATGGCGTAGTAGATAGGATAAATGAAAAATATTATCACTTGGAAAAAAGAGGATTTGGAACATTTTCAGGCTCAATGTTCAAGGCAATCAAATCAAATATTTTATTTATAGTTTTATTTATGGTTTTGCTTCCAACTATGTTCATACCATTTTTTAATATATTTATACACTTATTATTGTGGTCAATTTTAATAAAAGAGCCGATGTTTTACGACAGTCTTTCATTTTATGCGACAAAAACAGAATTTAATAATATTAAAAAAAGATATAAGCTTCAAACATGGATTATAAGTTTTATATCAGCAGCTTTATTTTTGATCCCTGTTTTCGGTGTATTTTTATATATATTGCAGTTAATCATATTTACGCATTTCAATTTAAAAAATTTAAAAGGGATTCAAAATGATAGGTAAAAAGTTTCATTATGTCTTTGCTTCATTGTTGATCATAGTTGGGTTATCAGTATTCTTATACCCTTGGCTTTTTGAAATGCCTAAGGTTCTTGATTGGAATTATACGCATCTTCAAAAAATACAAAAACAAAAAACAAAAGGTGATAATTTTTCATTTGTTGTTTTTGGAGACAATAAAAACTCTGTTTTTTCATTTCCCAAACTTATAAAAGAGGTCAACAAGGAAAATATTGCCTTTTCGCTGGAAACTGGAGATTTGATAGATAATATGATAGATGGCGGCTCTGAGTATAAAATTTATCTAAATCAAATAAAAAAACTTAAAAAACCACTTTTAGTGGTCCCTGGTAACCATGAAACCGAGGGTATGAGTTCGGCTTATTATTATCTTTTCGGCAAAGCTTACTATGCTTTTGCTTATAAAAATTCATATTTTCTCATGCTTGATGGTTCTCACGAGACAGGAATGGGTCCGCAAGAAATATCTTGGCTAAAACAAAAACTAAAAAATGTAAAAAACTATAAGCATACTTTTGTGTTTATGCATATACCTATTCATGATCCAGTAAAAGACTCCATCGTAAAAAGTCAATTTGATGAGCCATTTGCTTCAAAACTACAAAATCTATTTGATAAATACAAAATAGATATGATTTTTACAGCTCACGAACATGGATACTTTACAGGAAAATGGGGCAACACACCTTATATAGTTACAGGGGGTGCCGGTGCTGAACTTGGAGGTGATAATCCAAAACACTTCTTTCATCACTTTATTTTAGTAAAAGTTAACGGTAACAAAGCAAGCTACAAACCTGTTCAAGTAGGAGCAATAGAGACATCACTCATTGCACAGTTTATTCACAATGTAAAAGAATTTGTCAGTATGTATTTCTTAGCTCATTGGGATTTAATGTTGGTGATAATTGGATTATTGTATCTTTTTATCTATGGTTGTTTTATTAATAAAATTAAAAAAATATAGGAGTTTATCATGAAATCAAACAGTATTGTAGTTGCAAAATACTATAAAAACAAAAAAATCAAATCTAAAGTAAATTATACATTTTATACAATTAAAAAGATATACAAAAGATTTAAAATATCACAAACTGGTCAATGTATAGAAAAAAATGTAAGTGGTTCTTTAAAATTTTTAAACAACTTCAAAGATAATGCCGTACGAACAGGTGCTATAGCCCCTTCATCCAAAACTCTGGCAAAATATATAACTGATATTGCTCTTCTTGACGAAAGAAAATGTATAGTTGAACTTGGTTCAGGAACTGGCTCTTTTACAAAAGAAATTATGAAAAAGAAAAGCAAAGAATCTCTATTTTTCTCTTTGGAAATAAACAAATACTTTGCAGAGAAAACAAAAACTTGTTGCCCCGATGCAACAATACACAATGATAGTGCAGAAAATATACAAAAATATTTAAAAGAAGCTAAAAAAGATGAATGCGATTGTATTATATCAGGGTTGCCTTGGTCTTGTTTTGATGAAAAATATCAAACTGATTTAATAGATAGAATTTATGAATCATTAGAAGAAAATGGTGAATTTCTAACTTTTGCATATCTGCAAAGTTCATTTCTGCCTCAAGGTATAAAATTTAAAAAACTATTGAATGATAAATTTAAAGTTGTAATTCAAACAAAAATTATCTGGAACAATTTACCACCGGCTTTTATCTATCATTGCACAAAGTAAAACCAATTAAAAAAGGCATGGCAATGAAAATTATATTTGAAAGATTACGGATTATTATAAAATATATTTTATTTATAATATATTTTATTTTTGAAGAATTTGTCATAAAAATGGCAAAGCGATTACTTATATTTATAAGAAAATTTGACATATATGGTCAATTTATTGGTTTTATAAACCGCAGCAATGATTTAGTATTGCTTAGTTCTTTTCTCCTCATAGCGGGCATTGCCGAAGCCAGTGCGACATTTGCAGTTTTTCTAAGCGTAAGAGGTTTTGTAAAACTTGGCATATTTTTTTATATCCTAAAGATTATCATATATATTCCAACTGTTGATATATTTAAGCACAACAAAAGGCGACTGCTAAAATATCGTATCATTAGAACTTTTTATTATTGGTATTTGCTTATAATAGGCAGTAAAATTTATAGAAATATAAAAAAAGTTTTTAAAGATATCAAAGAGAAAATAAAAGCTTTTTTTTATCCTATAAGGGAAACCTTTTTAAATTTTGTAGGGTTTGCGAACAAAAAATGAAAGAGATTTTAAAATATCTTTTCAATTATCTTGCACAGTTTCCGCATGAAACTATTATGATAGCTGCGGTTGCTATTTTATTTTTTGGAGCAATTATTGAAGCCCTTCCTGTTGGTATTTTTATGCCAATGGAATCAACTACTATATTTTTGGGAATATTGGCTTATAAAGGAATTTTAGATATAAAAATATTAATTTTAGCTTCTTTCTTAGGCATGATAGCAGGAGATATAAATGAATATTTTTTTGGCAAAAGAGTTGGAGAAAAGTATTTAAAAAAATACTTAGAAAAAATAAAGATTAATGAAAAAAGATTTGAAAAAATAAAAAAAACAATAAAAAATAATCTTTTCAAGGCTATATTTTTTGGTCGCAACAGTAGCTGGAGTAGGTGGATAGTTCCTTTTTTGTGTGGTGCTCACCAAATCAATACTATAAAGTTTATAAGTTTTGATATAATAACTGCATTTTTTTGGGCATTTGTTTATCTGCTTGGAGGATATTATCTCGGCTATGGATTTGATCTATATGGTCAGTATGCGGGTATTGGCATTTTGATATTTGTTTTAATAGCATTTGCAGGATATAAAATCTTAAAAAGGAAAAAGAGTGTTAGATATACAGAGTTTAGTAGCAAATAAATTTAAAAAGATACAAACTTTACCTTTTTTTATCCAAAAACCTATATATAAAATCTTAAAAATTGTACTTTATGAAAAAAAAATAAATGCCCTTTTAAGCAAACATGGCAATTCAGCATCTTTTGAATTTATTGATCATGTACTCGATGATTTTAACTTTTCATATAAAGTTACACTAAGCCAGATAGAAAATATTCCAGCAACAGGAAGAGTAATCATAATAGCGAACCATCCCTTGGGCATGCTTGATGCTCTTTGTCTTATCCATATGATTAAAAGGGTAAGAGAAGATGTAAAAATTATAGCAAATGACATACTAACGCAAATAAAGCCATTAGAGCCCTTATTTTTAGCAGTAGATACATTCGGGAGCAAGATTTCAAAAAATTCAATTGATAAAATATATAGTAGCTTGGACAACGAAGAAGCCATTATTATATTTCCGTCGGGAGAAGTTTCAAGATCAAGCAAAGTTGGCATTCAAGATACAAAATGGCAAAAAGGATTCTTAAAATTTGCCTTGAATAAAAATGCACCAATATTGCCAGTTTATATTAAGGCAAAAAATTCATTGTTTTTCTATATCGCTTCTATGTTAAACAAGCGATTATCGGCATTTTTACTACCTCATGAAATGTTCAACAAAAAAAATAAATCAATAGAATTTATAATAGGAAAACTCATCCCTTACAGTAGCTTTAAAAATATAAATATCAGCACCCAAGAAAAAATCCTATTATTTAAACAACATTTATACAATATATCAAAAGATAAGCCCGGTATTTTTGCTACGGTAAAAGGTATTTCGCTTCCAGAGAATAGACAAAACTTAAAAAAAGAACTCAAAGATGCGAAGATATTGGGCTCTACAAATGATGGTAAGATTATTTATCTATTTAAATATATTCCAAATTCGTCTTTATTGCGAGAAATAGGGAGACTAAGAGAGTTATCTTTTCGAGAAGTTGGTGAAGGAACAGGAAGCAAAAGGGACATTGATAATTATGATAAATATTACGAACATATAGTCTTGTGGGATGAAGAACATTTGGAAATAGTAGGCTCATATAGGCTTGCCCAAAGCGATATTATATATAATAAATTTGGAATAAGTGGATTTTACTCCAATACATTATTTGCTTTTCAGCCAGATTTTAAAAGGTATTTAAATGACTCTATAGAGCTTGGCAGGAGTTTCATCCAGCCAAAATACTGGGGAGGCAGAGCGTTAGATTATTTATGGCAAGGAATCGGAGCTTATCTTAGAAATAATTCAAATATAAAATATCTCTTTGGTCCAGTTAGTCTAAGTGCCTCTCTTTGCAAAAATGCACAAAATCTTATTATTTTCTACTATGATAAATATTATGGAGGGAAAAAAGAGCTTTTAAAACCTATTAAACCTTTTATTTTAACCAAGGCTGAAACAAAACAGATGGAGGAAATATTTATTGGCAAGAATAAAAAAGAAAATTTTCTGATTTTAAAGAAAAATCTAAATTTTTACCAGGCATCAGTTCCAACATTATATAAACAGTATGCTGATCTTTGTGATGATGGCGGTATAGTTTTCATGGGCTTTAATACAGATGAAGAGTTCAATAATTGTGTTGATAGTTTTATTTTAGTTAATGTAGAAAAAATAAAAGAAAAAAAACACGCAAGATATATTGGATCTGCTGCAATATAATCACATAGCGCATTTTTTGATATAATAGACTTGTTAGCATATCAAAGATACCTTTACCAAGAAAGGAAATTATGGCACATAATTCAAGGCTTAAAAATTATATTGACTATGCCTATTTGCTTGAGCATGAAAAGATGGACAAAGAGAAAAATCGTCTTGAGGGAATAAAGCTAAAACACTTAAAAGCATCTCCTTTAAAACAATTAAAAGCTTGGACTACACTGCATACTTCGACCCTCGCTCAACAATCAAATGCAACAAATGTACTAAAGGGGATAAATGCCATTACTGCTGTTTTGGTTTTTATCATTTTTTTAACGGGGCTGTCTGTCGGATATGGGCTTATAAGCTATAGCGGACAAAAACCTATCAATATCCTTCATTTTTTATTTGTCGGGATTCTTTTCCCTCTGTTTACACTATTTTTAAATATTATCGCTATGATCAAAAATAAAAGTACCCACAGTGAATTTTTATTGAAAATATCACCGGCTTTTTGGCTTGACAAACTTGTAGAGTCATTTCCCTCTTTTAAAATAAACTTCAAATTTGAGCCGTTGATTTTAAATTGGTTGATTTTAAACAGGATACAATTACTCACAATCTCTTTTCTATCTGGTGTTTTAATATCTTTAATAGTAAGTGTTGTCTCTAAAGATTTGGCTTTTGGATGGAGTAGTACTTTAAATATATCACCAAAAGATTTATTTAACTTTTTTCAAACTATCTCTTTGCCTTGGAGTTGGCTTTGTCACTGTGGTAGTCCATCTTTGGAGCTTATAGAAAAGAGTCAATTTTTCAGACTCGGTGGCAAACTCTCAAAAGAGTATATAAGCCATGCAAGGCTTCTTGGTAATTGGTGGCAATTTTTAGTTTTTACGATTATTTTTTGGGGAATATTTCCTAGAATTATTTTACTTTTTATCACAAAATATTTCTTAAACAGAGCTATAGATAAAAGTTATTTACAAAATGCAAAAAGCAAAGCTTTACTTTACAACATGAATACCCAAATTATTAAAACTCAAGCCGATACAAAAGAAAATGATTTACTTAAAAATAATAATTTTATCAATACAAAAAGTCTCGATAATTCTAATATTTCTACTATCATAGGATGGGCGATAGATAAAAACAGACTGGATATTGTTCTTGATTATCAAAACATAAAACCAAAATTCACTTTTTTAGCAGGAGGAAACAATACCCTTGAAGAAGATAATGAAATTTTACACTCCATAAAAGATAATCCGACAATTATCATAAAATCATGGGAACCGCCAACTAATGAATTTTTGGATTTTATAGAGGAGTTATCAAAAAAGAGTAAAAAAATAAATATTTTGCCCATAGGTACTTCGCATAATTCATATATCCCAGCAGAAAAAGATATCAAAATATGGAATAATAAATTAAAAAATTTTCAAAATATATGGATACTCACATGAAACTCTCATGTTTCAAAAACATAAACAACAATAAAAATCATGAGAGTTTCTCTTGCCAAAGGCAAAGCTTTAGTGAGGGGAATTTTCACTGGAGCTTGCTTCAGCGAAAAGGAGATTATTAGATGAAAGATATACCCAGATTTGCGGTAGTAGGTCACCCAAATAAAGGCAAAAGCTCTATAGTATCAGCTCTCGCACAAGATGACAGCGTTCAAATATCAGATATTCCAGGGACTACTAAAAAAAGAAGGATTTTTCCTTTAAAAGTTGATAATAAGATTATTTATGAGCTTATAGACACTCCCGGATTTCAAAGAGCGAGAAGTGTTTTGTCTTATATAGACAAAAAAGGTCTTGGGGCACACGAAAAATTTGAAAGAATTAATAAATTTATAAATGAAAATAGAAATAACCCAAAATTTAATGATGAGATAGAACTGCTTGAACCAATCATGCAAGGAGCGGGTATCATATATGTTATAGATGGCTCAAAACCTTATGGATTAGAGTATGAATCCCAAATGGAAATACTTAGATTTACAGGAAGAGCGTCCATGGCTCTTATAAATATGATAGGAGATGAAGACTATAGTCTTGAATGGAAAAATGCTTTAAATCAATACTTTAAAATAGTCAAAAAATACAATCCGCTAAAAGCAAAGTTTATTGACAATATCGAACTTCTTGAAGCAGTATCTTATCTAAACGAGGATTGGACAAAAGAGGTGAAAAATTCTATCTTGATACTAAAAGCAAACCATGAAGAAAAGATAGAAACAACCGCCTTAATGATAGCTCAAAATATAGCCAATTCTATAACTTTGACTCAAAAGATAAAATTAAAAGAAAAAGTAGCAACCAAAAAAGAAAGAGAATTACTTAAACAAAAATATCAAAACAAACTGATAAGCTTAGAGGTAAAAACTCAAAAAGATATTGAAAAGCTGTGGCATCACAATATACTACAAATCGAACAAGATGACTTGAATATCTTGGATAATAATCTTTTTTCCAAACAAAGTCAGTCAATATTTGGATTATCTAAAAATCTGTTACTACTGAGTGGTCTTACTTCAGGCGGACTCGCCGGAGCAGGGGTAGACATAGCCGTAGGCGGTTCGTCCTTGATGGCAGGAAGTATCATAGGTGCCACAGTAGGTGGAGTGGGTGCTGTTTTTGGGTATGATAAATTGGCAAATATAAAAATCCTCGGGCAAAAGATAGGCAAAAAAGAGTTAGAAATCGGTCCTATAAAAAATGTAAATTTCCCTTATATATTATTGAATCGCTCCTTGTTTCATGCCAAAATCATCATAAACAGAAGTCATGCCTTAAGAGAAAAAGAACTTTTAAAATCAGTTGAGAGTATATCGGAGCAATTTATAGATAGCAAAACAAGAAAACAGTTGGAAAAACTACATACAAAATTTAGAAAATCAAACGAAGCAAAAGATGAAGATATCGAAGATTACAAGCTTATAATTCTTGATATTCTAAAAAAGGTATAACTCTTAATTTTCATTTCATTTTCATATTGTAATATATAAAATAAAAGAGGAGATATCGTAATGAAACAAATAATTTTATTATTTTTAATAACTGTTTTTAGCTTTGCTTCATCATACAATAATAAAATGCTTAAACAAATAGAAGCTAAAAATCTGCAACAAAAAAACTTTTCTTTTGTTGTCATGGGGGACAATAGAGATGGCGATAGAGTTCTTGAGAAAATCATAAATAATGTAAACAAAGATAAAAACATACAGTTTGCTATAAACAATGGCGACTTGGTTCCAGATGGTTATGTTAAAGAATTCAAATACTATCTAAAAAAAATTGAAACATCCAAAAAGCCCATCATAAGCATTATAGGAAATCATGAAATCCCATGGTATGATGGTGAGAAAAATTATGATAAAACTTTCGGTAAAACATATTTTTCTTTTACATTTGGAAATAGTTATTTTATAGTCTTAGATGATTCAAATGAAAGAAGTCTTGGAAAAGAACAAAGACAATGGCTCATCCACAGGCTTAAAATATCACAAAATTTTCAAAATAGATTTGTTTTTATGCATGTTCCTTTGTATGATCCAAGATATGGAAAGTATGCAAAAGGACACAGTATCAAAAAGATCAAAAATGCAAAAAGATTAAATGATATTTTCGATAAATACAAAGTGACTATGCTTTTTTGTTCTCATATTCACGCATACTTTAGAGGCACTTGGCATAAAACTCCTTTTATAATCACAGGAGGAGCTGGGGCGCCTTTGTATAAGTATAAAAATAATGCCTTTTACCACTATATAAAAGTTAGCGTTAAAGGCAAAAATGTAACCTATAAAGTTATTAAGATTGATATGAAACAACCTGATTTTATATATAGAAGTATTCAATCAGTTAAAGATGTTTTAAATATAAATTAAGGATATAAATGCACGAAATAGTTGGTTTTTTAGTAGATACCATTGGAAACTGGGGATATATTGGGATATTTCTTTTAATGTTTTTAGAGAGTAGCTTTTTTCCGTTTCCAAGTGAAGTTGTCATGATCCCAGCCGGATATCTTGCATATCAAGGTGATATGGGCTTGACTTTAGTTTTATTGTTTGGAGTAGCAGGCAGTTTGGCAGGTGCTTGGTTTAACTATTTTCTCGCTAGCAGGTTTGGAAGAAAACTGTTATACAAAATAACATCCAAAGAAAAAGTTGACAAATTGGAAAGATTTTTTGAAAACCATGGGCACATCTCCACCTTTACAGGCAGGCTTATACCAGGAGTAAGGCAGTATATATCTTTTCCAGCTGGTTTGGCTAAGATGAATGCACTCAAATTTAGTATATATACGGCTTTAGGTGCCTTTATCTGGGTTATTATTTTAACACTTCTGGGATATTTTATAGGGCAGAACGAAGCACTTATTCATACATATTTAAAAGAAATCACAGCAGTTACACTTATTTTAGTCGGACTGCTTATATGGTTTTATATAAAAAGACATAAAAAGACAATAGGATAAAAGATGAAAAGAAAAGCACTTTTTGCTATAAGCTCATTGGGGCTAGGTCATGCTACTAGAACTTTGGCAGTTATCAATTATTTTAAAATAAAATATGATATCACCATAATATCTTATGGAAATACACTGCATTTTTTAGAAGAGGAGCTAAAAAGCAGCGCTATAAATTTCATGGAATTTAAAGATTATCCAAAACTTGAACGAGGAGATGGATTTTCTTTTTATTTTTACCTTTTAATTGATCTTATAAAAACCAACTTTATCATAAGGAATGAGCACAAAAAAACTTCTCAAATCGAAAATGACTTCGACTTTATATTTTCTGATGGAAGATACGGCATCTATTCTAAAAAAATACCCTCTTTTATCTTATCTCACCAAATATCTTTTATACCGCCAAAAGGCTTATCTTTTTTTAAATTTTTCAGCGATTTGTCTAATTGCTACTATTTTAGAAATTTCAATAAACTTTTTATACCGGATTTCAAATCTTATGATAAAAACCTATCCGGCAATCTCTCGCATGCAAATTTACTAAAATTTTGTAAGCACGAATTTGTAGGCATACTATCTTCATACAAAAAAATAAATATTGAAGAGGATATAGATTATCTTTTCATAATAAGCGGATACTTGCAAGATACAAGAGATAAATTTATATCTAAACTTTTGGAAGAGTCAAAGAAAATAAAAGGAAAAAAAGTTTTTATTTTAGGTGATACTTCCAAAAAAGATATTATAGAATTAGAAGAATATGATACAACCATCTACCCATCGGTCACAAAAGATTTTAGAAATGAGCTTTTTTGCAGGGCTAAAGTCATCGTATCAAGAGCAGGATATACAACTATTATGGATTTGGTGGAGCTTGATAAAAAAGCTATACTGTTTCCGACACCAAACCAAACAGAACAAGAATACTTGGCAAAATACTATAAATATAAAAATAATTTTGTAATTTGC
>WFMT01000128.1 GCA_015488975.1 Campylobacteraceae bacterium
AATAACTGTCCTTAGCGTTGCCCCACTATTTTCTGAAGTCATAAGAAGGGTTTACCATAACGAAAGCGTAAATGGACTTTTTGTTTAATGAAACAATATTTCAAAATAGTGCAAGTTGTGATTGTTTCTCCCGCCAAAGGTGAATCTTCTTTGAAAGGGAGAGCGTAAAGTGCAAAAAAATATCAGAAACTTTTCTATTATTGCCCATATTGATCATGGTAAAAGTACCTTGGCAGACAGGCTCATAAGTGAGTGTGGTGCTATAAGTGATCGAGAGATGAGCTCTCAAGTGATGGATACTATGGATATAGAAAAAGAAAGAGGAATCACTATAAAAGCTCAATCAGTCAGGCTAAACTATGAAGAAAACGGAAAAAAATACATCATAAATCTTATAGATACTCCAGGTCATGTGGACTTTTCGTACGAAGTTAGCAAATCATTAGGTTCTTGTGAGGGAGTGCTTTTGGTGGTGGATGCCTCTCAGGGGGTTGAAGCTCAAACTATAGCCAATGTATATGTGGCATTAGAGCATGACTTAGAAATCATACCGGTTATAAATAAGATTGACCTCCCCGCAGCCGATCCTCAAAAAGTAAAAAATGAAATTGAGCATACTATAGGGCTTGATTGTGAGCATGCGCTTGAAGTAAGTGCAAAAAGTGGTATAGGCATAAAAGAGTTGCTCCATACAATAATAGAGAAAATACCTCCACCCAAAGGAGATAAAAACAAGCCTTTAAAAGCTCTTATATATGATAGTTGGTTTGATAATTATCTAGGTGCTTTGGCTCTTGTTAGAGTTTTTGACGGTGAGCTTAAAAAAGGAAAAGAGATACTCGTGATGAGTACTAAAAAAAGGCATGAAGTCTTATCTCTTACATATCCTCATCCGCTAAAGCAAATCAAGACAGATACCATCAAGACAGGTGAGATAGGCATAGTAGTTTTAGGACTCAAAAATGTTGGAGATGTTAAAGTCGGAGATATTATAACAGATGCAAAAAATCCTACAAAAGATATAATTCAAGGTCTGCAAGAGGCTAAAGCTTTTGTTTTCGCAGGTATTTATCCTATAGAAACAGATAAATTTGAAGATTTAAGAGATGCATTAGATAAGCTGAAATTAAATGATTCAAGTATCTCTTATGAACCTGAAACATCGGCTGCTTTAGGGTTTGGCTTCAGGGTTGGTTTTTTGGGGCTTTTGCACATGGAAGTAGTAAAAGAGAGATTAGAGCGAGAATTTAACATTGATCTCATAGCTACTGCTCCTACTGTTATATACAGAGTTAAAAAAACAGATGGTCAAACCGTTCAAATACAAAATCCAAGCGAACTTCCCCCCGTTAACAAGATAGAAAAAGTTTATGAACCTTATGTTAAAGCAACCATAGTGACACCAACAGAATTTTTAGGCAATATTATAACTCTTTTAAATAATAAAAGAGGAATCCAGAAAAATATGGATTACATAACAACAGACAGAGTTCTTTTGGAGTATTTGCTTCCAATGAATGAGATAATTATGGATTTTTATGATAAACTAAAATCAAGTACAAAAGGTTATGCGAGTTTTGATTATGAACCGGTTGGTTATGAAGAGGGTGATCTTGTAAAACTTGATGTCAGAGTTGCAAATGAAGTTGTTGATGCACTCTCTATCATAGTACCAAAAGATAAGGCTATGAGCAAAGGGCGGGAGCTTGTAAAAGCTATGAAAGAATTGGTGCCAAGACAACTTTTTGAAGTAGCTATCCAAGCAAGTATAGGCAATAAAATAATAGCAAGAGAAACAGTTAAATCAATGGGTAAAAATGTAACTGCAAAGTGCTATGGTGGCGATATAACTAGAAAAAGAAAGTTGCTTGAAAAACAAAAAGCAGGTAAAAAAAGGATGAAATCTATAGGTAAAGTCCAACTTCCACAGGAGGCATTTTTAAGTGTATTAAAGATTGATTAATTGCTCAAGGAGGCAAATATGAAAACGATAAGTTTACTGTTTATTTCAGTTATAATTTTTTTTCTAAGCGGGTGTTCATACAAAGGCGGAGTTATATCTGTAAAGCCATATACGGTAAATTTTTTAAGCTTCAGCAAATATGCTCAAAGTGTATATTTAAACAAATTTCAAGATGAAAGAATCCATAAAAATATAATTGCAGTCGTTACAGATAATAAAGGTAATAATTTAGGCTACAGTACTACCCAGACAAATTTTTCAAAGTGGTATGATGTTGCTATAAAAAAAGCTTTAAAAGCAAATGGCGTTATTGTAGTAAAGTCCCCTGATAAGGCTTCTTTAAAAATAAGTGGCAAAATAAACAATATTATTGCAACCTTTAATAAAAGCGACTTAACAAAAGAGAATCTAACAGGTTTTATATCACTTAAGCTCATCATAAAAAAAGGCAACACAACCATAACCAAAACTATATCCGAACACATAAATAAATACAACGGCATAAGCGTAAGCAACCAGGACTTTAAAAAAGAGATAAAAACACTTTTAGATGATAGCGTAAGAATGATAGTAAAAAATATATTAAATGTAAAATAGTAAAAAATGAAAAGCAAATATCAACCTTTTGTTAAATGGATGGGTGCAAAGTAATGTACTGTCTTCTTTGTAATTCGTATTCTTTTTCTCTTGTTTGTAAAGGCTGTCGTGAAGAGTTTTTAACTCCAAAAATCAGTAAAAGGATTTTATCTAACGGACTTGAAGTTTATAGTTTTTATAAATATAAGTATATTGAAAAACTTCTTTTGACCAAGCATAAGTTTATAGGATATTTTGTTTATAATATAATGGCCAAAGAGAGTTTTAAAAAGTTTGCAGATACATTCTCTTTGCAAAAACCCATCTATTCTCTTGGAATTGATGACAATGTGAAAAGTGGTTATTCACATACTGCTATTTTAAATAAAGCTTTAAAATCCAATACTATTAAACCTGTGTTTGCAAAATTAAGAGCAACAAATCATGTCAATTATTCTGGCAAAACTCTTTCTTTTAGAGAAGCAAATCCGAGAAAATTTCAATATTTCTTTAAAGAGAAAATTGAGACAGTTTTAGTCGATGATATTATAACTACGGGAACGACTCTCAAAGAGGCTGACATTTTACTTCAAAAATACAAAGCTAATGTACTTTTTGCCCTGACTTTAGCCGATGCAAGAGACAACTAAGTAAAAATTGGATAAAATAAATACAGATATTAATGAAAGAGGTAAATAATGAGCGATATTTTTGAACAAAATCAAGATATACAAGATATAAATATTGAAGACTCCATAAAAACAAGCTACCTTGACTACTCTATGAGTGTTATCATAGGTCGTGCACTTCCTGATGCCAGAGATGGACTAAAACCGGTTCACAGAAGAATACTATATGCTATGAGTGAGCTTAATCTTAGCTCTCGTGCTGCTTACAAAAAATCAGCGAGAATCGTCGGTGATGTTATAGGTAAGTATCATCCTCATGGAGATAATGCTGTTTATGATGCACTTGTAAGGATGGCTCAGCCGTTTTCTATGAGAGTTCCTCTTATAGACGGACAGGGAAACTTTGGCTCTATTGACGGCGATAATGCAGCTGCTATGAGATATACAGAAGCCAGGATGACACCTCTTAGTGAAGAGTTGCTTAAAGATTTGGATAAAGATACCGTTGATTTTGTACCTAACTATGATGACAGTATGAGCGAGCCTGATGTATTACCAAGTCGTGTCCCAAATCTTTTGATAAACGGTTCAAGCGGAATTGCAGTCGGAATGGCTACAAATATTCCTCCTCACAGACTCGATGAAGTTGTAGATGCTTTATTGTATCTTATAGATAACAAAGAGTGTGAAATATCTGATCTTATGGAGATAGTTAAAGGACCTGATTTTCCAACGGGCGGTATTATTTTTGGCAAAAGAGGTATCATCGATGCTTATAACACAGGAAGAGGTCGTGTCAAGATAAGAGCAAAAACTCATATAGAAAAAAAGGGACACAAAGATGTCATAGTTATAGATGAATTTCCTTATCAGGTAAATAAATCAAGATTTATAGAGCAGGTCGTAGGCTTGGTAAAAGATAAGCAGATAGAGGGAATTTCTGAGATAAGAGATGAGAGTGATAGAGATGGCATAAGAGTAGTGATTGAGCTTAAAAGAGATGCTATGAGTGAAATCATACTAAATAATCTTTACAAATCCTCCAGCTTGGAAGTTACATTTGGTATTATTTTACTTGCGATTGAAAATAAAGAACCGAAAGTTTTCAATCTTCTTGAGTTGTTACAACTATTTTTAAAACACAGAAAAACTGTATTGATAAGACGAACTATTTATGAGCTTGAAAAGGCTAAAGCAAGAGCTCATATACTCGAAGGCTTAAAAATAGCACTTGATAATATAGATGAGATAATAACACTTATCAAAAAAAGTGAAGATGCAAAAACTGCAAAAATAGCTTTGATGGAAAATTTTTCTCTTAGTGAGATTCAAGCCGGAGCTATTTTAGATATGAAACTTCAAAGGCTTACCGGGCTTGAGAGAGAAAAAATAGAAAATGAACTTCAGGCACTTTTAAAAGAGATAGAAAGACTAAGCGCGATACTAAAAAGTGAAGATTTACTGAATAAGCTCATAAAAGATGAGTTAATAGAAGTAAAAGAAAAATTCAGTTCAAAAAGGCTTACTGAAATTATCGAAGATTATGCTGATATAGATATAGAAGATTTGATACCAAATGAGCCTATGGTGGTTACTATCACCCACAGAGGATATATCAAAAGAGTGGCATTAAAACAATATGAGAAACAAAATAGAGGTGGAAAAGGCAAAACTGCTTTGACAACTTATGATGATGACTTTATAGAAAGTTTCTTTGTTTCAAGCACACATGATACTTTGATGTTCATAACAGATAGAGGACAACTTTACTGGCTTAAAGTTTATAGGATTCCAGAGGGTAGTCGTACTGCAAAAGGTAAAGCTGTTGTCAATCTTTTAAGTTTACAGCCTGATGAAAAGATAATGGAGATTATTCCTACAACAGATTTTGATGAAAACAAATCTTTAGCCTTTTTCACTAAAAACGGTCTAACAAAAAGGACAAATTTAAGTGAATTTAGTAATGTAAGAAGTGTTGGAGTCAGAGCTATTACGCTAAATGAAGATGATGCTTTGGTAACAGCAAAGATAGTTATGGATAAAGCTAAATATCTCTTTGTTATAACAAGAAAAGGAATGTGTATAAAATTTAATATTGATGATATAAGAGAGATGGGAAGAGTAGCTAAGGGAGTTACTGGTATTAGATTTAAAGAAGATACAGATTTTGTTACCGGAGCTACTATTATATATGATGATGAAGAAGAGCTTTTAAGCATTAGTCAAAAAGGTATAGGCAAAAGAACAACGACTACAGAGTATAGACTCCAAAAAAGAGGTGGCAAAGGAGTGATTGCTATGAAATTAACTCCTAAGACGAAAGATTTAGTCGGTGTTGTTATAGTTGATGAAGATAAAGATTTAATGCTACTGACAAGTAAAGGTAAAATGATAAGAGTCGATATGAAGAGTATAAGAAAAGCTGGACGAAATACAAGTGGGGTTAAAGTAGTAAATATAGAGGGGAAAGATTTTGTTGTAAGTATCGCAAGATGCCCTAAAAAAGAAAGTGAAGTTGAAGTGCTTGATGAAAATGGTTTGCTGAGTTTGGAATAAATATTGCTTAGTTTAAATTAAGTACATAATTTAGTGCTTTAAAATTTTATAAAAGGTGTAAAAATGAAGATGAAAAGTTTGTCACTATATTTTATGGTTGTAATTGGTTTATTGTTTGCAGGATGTACTATTTCTACCAATCCCCAGCCAGCCAAAGTACCAGTTGTAAAAAAGAAAAAAGTTATTTATGCTAAAAAGCAGGTAAGTCCTGTTGAAAAAAATATAAATACAAAGAAAAAAGAGTTAGCATTTTTAAATTCAAACCCTATAAAAGAGTTTTCAGTTATCGGTGAAGGCATAGCCCCTAGAAATACTATTTCCCCTGCCCAAGCTGTAGCACTTGCAAAAAGAGCAGCTGTTGCAGATGCTTACAGGCAACTTGGAGCAAAGCTTTATGGGGTGAGAGTAAATTCTAAAGAGACTGTAAAAGATGCAGCACTCAATAACTCAAAGATAATTACTCAAGTGAACGGTTTGGTAAAAGATGCTTATATCACGGAAACTTCATTTAAAAATGGCTTATATAGAGTTAAAATGGAGTTAAAAATAAATAGTAAAACTTGGCGAAGAATTTTCTCTTACTAATATTTTTTGTATTATTGCTTCAAGCGGACACAGAGTTTATATTTTCATATAAACTCTGTGTTGAAAATGCACAAGCGGTAAATGAACAAATATATGTTTCAAGGGCAATGACTATCACAAATACTCAAAAAAAATTTGCTTGTAAGATAAATAAAAAAATAAAAAAAAATGAAACAATACTAAAGTATTTAAGAAATAACAAACAATCTCTTTTAAAATGTTTTCAAAAAAACACTAAATATATTAATTCATTTTATGAGGGAAATCTGAAAAATTCATATTCCCAAATAACTATAAAAACAGCTCCTATTAGATTTACAGTAAAATTTAATAATGATTTTGCTATCATAGACACCTTTAAAACAAGTGCTAAATAACAAAAATTTTTAAGTAAATGCGGAGAAAAATGGTGAAGATAGCTATCGTTGAAGATGATATAAATATGAGAAAATCTTTGGAAATATCTCTTGATGAATATAAAGAATTTGAAATAATATCATTTAAAAATGCAAAAGATGCTATAAAAGGGATAGATGATAGTTTTGAGCTTATTATAACTGACATAAATATGCCAGATGTTGATGGGATTGAATTTATAAAAAAACTTGATAATAGATTTGAAATTATAGTGATAACTGGCAATGCTACACTAAATAGAGCTATTGATGCGATAAGACTTGGGGTTAAAGATTTTTTGACTAAACCGTTTGAAGTTGATACTTTGGTAAATGCCATAAACAGAAGTGCAAAAGTTCAAAAAAAGACAAAAAAAATATCTATAAAAACTCAAGAAAATAATAAAACAGATTCTTTATTCTTGGGAAAATCAAAAAAATTAGATGAGATACTGTCCATAGCAAAAAAAGCTGCCAATAGTAATGCAACTATAATGCTTTTGGGCGAAAGTGGAGTCGGTAAAGAGCTTTTTGCAAAGTTTGTTCATAAAAATTCAAAAAGAGAAAAAATGCCCTTTATCGCTATAAATATGGCGGCAATTCCGGAAAATCTACTTGAGAGTGAACTTTTTGGATATGAAAAAGGAGCTTTTACAGATGCGGTTTCAACCAAAAAAGGTTTTTTTGAATTGGCTGATAAAGGTAGTATTTTTTTAGATGAATTAGCTGAAATGCCACTGTCTTTGCAGGCAAAAATCCTTAGAGTTTTACAAGAGAAAGAGCTTGTAAGAGTTGGTGGCTCAAAATCTATAAAGATAGATATTAGAGTGATTTGTGCCACAAATGCAGACATTTTTAAAAGAGTGCAAGATAAAAAATTTAGAGAAGATTTGTATTATAGGTTAAATACAATACCTCTTACGATTCCTCCTTTAAGACAAAGGAAAGAAGAGATAAGTGAGATTGCTATAAAAACTCTTAAGAAAATTTGCGCTAAGTATGATTTGGAAGATAAATCCTTTAGCGAAGAGGCTTTAGCATCACTTTTTAGCTATAATTGGCCCGGAAATATAAGGGAACTTATATCTGTTGTTGAAAGAGCAGCGATACTTAGTGATGAAAATAAAATAAGCAAAGATGATTTGTTTTTGCAAAGTAGAAAATATTAAGGAAAAAAAATGAGAAAATTTAATGTCGCAGTAGTTGGAGCGACTGGGGCTGTTGGAGAAGAAATTTTTAGGATATTGCAAGAGAAAAATTTTCCTATAAATAACTTACTTCCTTTAGCAAGTAAAAATAGTGTAGGAAAAGAGATAAAGTTTTCAGGAAAAACATATAAAGTACAAGAATTAACAGAAGAGATTTTTGATAAAGAAGAAATTGATATAGCCTTTTTTAGTGCAGGAGGAGGTATATCTGAAAAATTTTGTCCGATTGCTGCAAATTCCGGTGCAGTTGTTATAGATAATTCAAGTCACTTTAGAATGGATATGGATGTGCCTTTGGTCGTTCCGGAAGTAAACCCTAAAGATATAAAAGATTGGAGAGTAAAAGGTATCATTGCCAATCCAAACTGCTCTACTATACAAATGGTTCTTGCATTAAAACCTTTAGATGATTTGTATGGAATCAAAAGAGTCGATGTCAGCACTTATCAAGCAGCAAGCGGTGCCGGTAAAAAAGGTATGGAGGAGCTTGTCTTGCAAATGCAGGATTTTTTTAATTTTAAGTTAAGTGATAGCAAAAAAGAAGCATTTGTACATCAAATAGCATTAAATGTCATACCTCATATAGATGTGCCTCAAATAAATGGATATACCAAAGAAGAGATGAAAATGGTAAATGAATCTCAAAAAATATTACATAAAAACTTTGAAATTTCAGCTACTTGTGTAAGAGTTCCGGTCTTAAGAAGCCACAGTGAGTCGATAACGGTAACATTTGAAGATGGGATTGATATTGATTTGGATAGAATAAAAGAAGCTTTGGATGGTTTTGAAGATGTAGAAGTTATGGATGATTTGCCAAATGCCTTGTATCCTATGCCTATTGTCTCGACTGATACGGATATTACTTATGTTGGAAGAATCAGAAAAGATATATACAAAAGCAATATCTTACATTTTTTCAATGCAGCCGATCAGTTAAGAGTGGGGGCAGCCACAAATGCTGTTAGAATTGCTTTGAAATGGATAGAATTGGAGAGTTGATGATAGAGAAACTTTTTGAGGGACTTATTTGGAGAAGCAGGTTTATAGTTATACTTGCAGTAATATTTGGTTTACTTGGAGCTATTGTTTTGTTTATAATTGCAAGTTTAGACATATACAATATCTCTGTATATACCATAACGGCACTTCTTACAAATGCACATCCTGCAAAATTACATGAAAACTTGGTTTCAACTATTATCGGAGCTATTGATCTTTATTTGATAGCAGTTGTTTTATTTATATTTGCTTTTGGGTTGTATGAACTTTTTATAAGTGAAATAGATGAAGCAATGAATGATAAAAAAACAAGTAAAATTTTAGAAATTCACAGCTTGGATCAGTTAAAAGACAAGATTGCCAAAGTTATCATAATGGTTTTGGTTGTGAGCTTCTTTCAAAGAGTCTTACATACTGAATACAATGGTGCTAAAGAAATGCTGTATTTTGCCCTATCGATTTTAGCTTTGGCTTTGGGACTTTATTTTTTACATAGAAATTCAAAATATTAAAAGGAAAAAAATGATTTTTACAGATGCCTGTAAAGGAAAAAAAACGCCATATACTCCTGTTTGGATCATGAGACAAGCAGGAAGATATCTTCCTGAATATATGGAAGTTAGGAAAAAAGCCGGCAATTTTTTAAATCTTTGTCATACGCCTGAGTTGGCTGCGGAAGTTACTTTGCAGCCAGTAGATATCGTCGGTGTTGATGCGGCTATAATGTTTAGTGATATTTTGGTAGTACCAAATGAGATGGGTATGAAGCTTGACTTTGTTAAAGGTGAGGGACCTGTTTTTGAAAAGCCTGTAAAAACAAAAGATGATATAGATGGATTGCTTGGTGACAAAGAAGCGGCAGATAAACTGACTTATGTATATGAAACCATAAAAATAGCAAGAGAAAAACTAAGTGATGAAAAAGCACTCATAGGTTTCACAGGAGCTCCTTGGACGCTTGCAACTTATATGGTTGAGGGGCAAGGTACTAAAACATATAATATAGTAAAAAAGCTTATCTATACAGATCCCAAACTCATGCACTATCTACTCCAAAAAGTATCCGATGTTGTAAAATACTATCTTGAAAACCAAATCAAATCTGGAGTCAATGTAGTACAGATTTTTGATAGCTGGGCTGCCGCTCTTGAAAAGAGTGCTTACATGGAATTTAGTTGGAGATACATAAAAGATATATGCTCTTATATCAAATCAAAATATCCAGAAATTCCTATTATCGTTTTTCCAAAAGGTATAGGTACTTATCTTGATGATATTGATGGCGATTTTGATGTTTTTGGGGTTGATTGGGGAACTCCTATGTCTTTGGCAAAAGAAAAATTAGGCGATAGATATATTCTTCAAGGCAACATGGAGCCTTGCAGGTTATATTCCAAAGAAGCTACTAAAGAGTGCGTTATGTCTATCGCAGATACTATGAAAGACGGGCGACATATATTTAACTTAGGTCATGGGATATTGCCTGATGTGAGTGTTGAAAATGCAAAATTTTTTGTATCCTTGGTAAAAGAAGTTACTAAGAGATAAAATGATAAAAGAATATAAATATATCTTTGGGCCTGTTAACTCAAGAAGATTTGGAGTATCTCTTGGGATTGATTTAAGTCCATTTGAGAAGTCTTGTAATTTTGATTGTGTTTATTGTGAGTTAAAAGGTGCGAAACCTGTTGATTACATAAAAAACCCTCCAAAAGTTGAAGATATCATAAGTGAAGTAAAAGAAGCATTGGCAAAATTTAAAAATATAAATGTTATAACGATAACTTCCAATGGAGAGCCTACTTTATATAAAGATTTGGATAAACTTGTTTTAGGATTAAATAAAATTAAACAAAATAAAAAGTTACTCATTTTATCAAATAGTTCAACCGTATGCGATAAAAAGATTGCTGATGTATTGATGGATATTGATATAGTCAAGCTTTCTCTTGATTGTGCCACTCAAAAATGTTTCAAAAAGATAGATAGACCTTTAAAAGGTTTAAGCATTGATGATATTATAAGAGGCATAAAGACTTTTTCAAAAAGATTTAAAAATATTTTAGTCATAGAGATACTTCTTGTAAAAGGTATCAATGATAATCAAGAAGAAATAAAACGATTAAATGAAGTCTTAAATGCAATAAAGCCAAGTCGTATAGATATAGGTACTATAGACAGACCCCCTGCATACAATGTAAAGCCTGTGGATGAAAAAGAAATGATAAAATTATCAAATATATTTACTAACCTCGCAGTATCTCTTATACATAAAAATCCTCCATTAACTAAAGAAAATTTTTCTACAAAAGAAATACTTGTTTTGTTGAAGCACCGCCCTCAAAGTCAGTTTGATATCAATAATTTTTTTAATGAGAATTCAAAAAAAAAGGTGATGAAGCTTTTAGATCAAAAACTGATTGAACAAAAAGATATCGGAGGAACTGTTTTTTATCAACTCCTCCGCAAAAGATAGTTTTACTTTAGTAGCCCGGCTTCTTTAAAAGCTTTTATAGCACCTTTTTGCTGAGGTATAGCCAAACCTTCAAGTAAACTTTTTTTAGTTATAGTTTTATATGCTGGTTGCAGTTTTTTAAAGGCATCAAAATTATCCAAGATAGCCTTTGTTATAGTATAAACCAATTTATCGGAAACTTTTGAAGTAGTAACAAGTACAGCTTTTACTCCAATGCTAGGCGTATCATGATTTACACCTTTGTAGAATGTTCCAGATATTACACCTCTGGCATAGTAAGGGTACTTCTTGTATAAAGGATTTATTTTAGGCCCATCTATTGGTATGATGTCTATGTTGGATGATTTGGCAGCATCTTTTACATTTGTTGCTGGATGTCCAAGTACAGCAAAATAACCATCAATTTTATGATTTTTTAATAGACTTGGATCCTCACTTAAGCCCATTGTACTAGCTACAGCCAAGTCTTTATCGCTTAAACCAACTGCTTTCATAACGATTTGCGCAGTTGCTCTAGTGCCAGAGCCTGGCAAGTCAATATTTATCTTTTTTCCTTTGATATCAATAAGCTTTCTTATTCCGGAATCTTTTCGCACAACTAAAGTTAAAAGTTCTGGATATATAGCCATAACGCTTCTAAGATCTTTTATTGGTTTTCCTTTAAACTCTTTCAATCCATTGTATGCTTGGTATGCAATATCACTTTGAGATAAGCCAAAGTCAAATTCTCCTGTTTTGACAGCTTTTATATTATAAACTGATCCAATAGTTGACTCAACGGAGCATCTGATATGACTTATCTTTCTTTGTTTGTTAACAATTCTGCAAATAGCTCCGCCTGTTGGATAATAAACGCCAGTAACACTACCTGTGCCAATAGTAATAAACTGATCGCCAAAAGCACTAAAAGTCAGTATAGAAATAAATGCAAAAGCCAATATTTTTAATTTCACTCTAAAATCTCCTTGTAAAACATATTTATGACTATACAATAAATCTATTTTAAAAAACTTAAAAAATTAATTTTATATTACTCCTTTATTTAACAAACTATTGCTATAATACACACTTCGTGAAATTTTACTTGACATAAAAGGAAAAATAGGGTAAAATTTCACCCTATTTTCAAGCATTATCATTCCGGATTAGCTCAGCGGTAGAGTAGGTGACTGTTAATCACTTGGTCGCTGGTTCGAATCCAGCATCCGGAGCCACTTTCAATTTAATCCTAAAATACAAAAATTAATATTTATTAATAAATCTTATATGATTATTATATTTTTTTCGTTATACTATCATTTAGACGGTCTTAAAGAAGCCAATTTTAAAAAATAATTTTTAGAAAGAGATATTATGAGAATATTGATAGTAGAAGATGATGTAACAATAGCTTCATATTTAAAAAAGGGCTTAGAAGAAGAATCTTTTTCTGTGGATGTTGCTTACGATGGAGTAGATGGGCTTACTTTTGTTCGTGAAAAAAATTATGCAGTTATGGTGATAGACTGGATGTTGCCAAAATTAAGCGGTATAGATATTTGTACAATAGCAAGAAAAAACGGTATAAATACACCTATTATGATACTTAGTGCAAAAAGCAATATTCAAGACAGGGTAGAAGGTTTAGATTGTGGAGCGGATGACTACTTGCCAAAGCCTTTTTCATTTGATGAGCTTGTTGCGAGGATTAGAGCATTGATAAGGCGACAAAAATTACAAAAAGATACTATTTTAAAAGCGGGTAATCTTATTTTTAATGTTTCAAAAAGAAAAGTTTCAAGAGATGATAAGGAAATTGAGCTCACCATAAAAGAATACGAGCTACTGGAAATTCTAATGATAAATAAAGGACATGTTGTAAGTGTTAAAAAGATAATTTCAAGTTTATGGAGTGAAGAGAGTGTATCAAGTAATATTATAACCGTTTTGATTCATCACTTAAGAAACAAGATAGACGATTTTCATGCCCGAAAACTTATAAAAACAGTTAGAAAATTAGGTTACAAGATAGATGACATTTAACAGTTTAAAAAGTGTAAAATCCAAGATTTTTATAACTTATGGTGTTTTACTTATTATTACAGTTTTATTTTCAAATGCAGTATTTTACTATTTTGCCAAAGAATATATATATAAAAATACAGTAAATGCCTTAAAAAGTATATCAAGAGATGTTATTTGGGATGATATAAAAGGAAAAAATTTAAAAGATAATTTTTCATTTTCTATACATAAATATGAATTTAGTATAAGAAATGTTTTTATACAGGCTCAATATAATGGAAAAATAGTTTTAAAATCTAAAAATCTTATAGGATTAGAACTGCCAATACAAAAACTATCAAAAAAAAACAGTATCAGCCACTTAAAAATTCATAAAATATCAAAATATAATATAATAATGTACTCAACTAAAATACCATGGGACGAGAATTATACTGTTCAAATAGCTACTACTACTAAAACAGAAAATTACCATTTGGGAAAAATTATTAATATGTTTTTATTTGGAGATCCAATTTTTATTTTATTTGTTTTACTTATTATTTATAAAATGTTGCAAGATGTACTTAGACCTATGAATATTATGGTAAAAACAGCGAAAGAGATAACAATTACTGATTTAAATAAAAGAATTCCTTATTATGACAATGGAGATGAATTTGCAGAACTTGCAAAAACACTTAATAATATGTTCTCGAAACTTCAATCCTCATATAAGCAGATAAAACAATTTAGCCAGGATGCCTCACATCAGTTGAAAACACCACTTACTTCTATTCGCCTGCAAGCAGGAGTCACACTAAAAAAAGATAGAGATATAAATGAATATAAAAATGTTTTAAAATCTATAAAAAATGAGATAACATATCTTCAAAATATGATAAATGATCTTTTTTTACTTGCACAAATGGATAATGATACGATAAAAGATAATTTTGAAAATATAAGATTAGATATAGTATTGATGAATGTGATTGGAGAGTTTATTGTGATTGCAAACAAAAAAGGTGTTACTCTTGATATAAAAGATATAGACAATACAGTTATCTTAGGCGATAGTACACAAATATCTGTACTTTGCTCCAACCTTATAGATAATGCTATCAAATACACTGAAAAAGGAAAGAGAGTTTCAATTGAATTGAAAAATTATATGATGACCATCGAAGATGAGGGTGTAGGAATAGAAGAAAAAAATATAAATGCTGTTTTTGATAGATTTTTTAGAGCAGATTCAAATGACAGCAAGATTGTTAAGGGGTATGGGCTTGGGTTGTCAATGGTTAAAATTATAGCCAATATTCATAAAGCAGATATCAATATACAAAGTGAAATAAAAGTTGGAACAAAAATTACAGTTAAATTTCCAAAACCGATTTAAAATTACTTAGGCTCTCTGATAATTTTGATTTGAGCTTTTGAAATTAGTTTATCAAAATATGATTTTAATATATTTTTTTCTCTGGTATTCATAATCGTAAAAAATATACTTTTTTTAACTTTACTAAAGGGCATAACTTTTACATTTATTTTTCTTTTTATATACAAAGACATAAATTTTTTATTAATGTTGAAAATAGGTGTAAAGTTTTCAACTTTTGTTTGCAATAAAACAGAAAGAATCTTTGGGTTTAATTCTTTTGTTTTTAATATACTCTCTTTATGAAAAACATTTTTTAAGTTCATTATAGGATTATTTATAATGTAACGAAGTGAATTCCTATCATTGGAAATATATTTAATAACATCGATCATTGAGGGCATTGAATAAATATCAATATGTTTATTGTAAAATGCTTTTAAATCTTTCTCACTTGCTTTGTGAATCTTGCTAAAAGTTATTTTTTTATATAACTTTC
>WFMT01000129.1 GCA_015488975.1 Campylobacteraceae bacterium
CATGATAATTCTCATAAAATCCTAAAAACGACAAGCAGTTGTCGTTTTTTTAACGGATTTTATCCCATTTCATAACAGTTTTTCCATTTTCATCTTTGTCTATGGCTCCCATTCCCATTATGTTGTATCCGGCATCTACATAGTGGACTTCTCCTGTGATTGCTGTGCTTAAGTCACTTAACAGATACATTCCGCTGTTTCCCACTTCTTCTGTGGTTACATTTTTATTTAGCGGTGAGTTTGTCTCATTCCATTTTAAGATGGCTCTAAAGTCACCTATACCACTGGCTGCAAGCGTCTTTATAGGACCTGCACTTATGGCATTTACTCTGATACCTCTATCTCCTAAGTCAACTGCTAAATATCTTACGCTTGATTCAAGTGCGGCTTTTGCCACTCCCATGACATTATAATGAGGGATATATTTTGGACCTCCGATGTATGTTAAAGTTAATATTGAGCCATTGTCATTTAAGACACTTTCACATGCATGACTAAGAGCTATAAGAGAATAAACAGAAGTTTGCATCGCTATATCAAATGCTTTTCTGCTTGTATCTATAAATCTCCCATCAAGTGCAGCTCTTGGAGCAAAAGCAACGGAATGAACAATAAAATCTATCTTGCCAAAATCTTTTTCTATGGATTTTGTAAGTGCTTCAAGTTCATCATCGTTATTTACATCAAGTTTGTAAACTTTATCACTTCCAAATTCGTCAGCTATGGGTCTTACCCTTTTTTCAAGCTGTTCGTTTAGATATGTAAAAGCAAGCTCTGCCCCTTGGTTTGCTACTGCTTTAGCTATACCGTATGCTATTGATTTATTATTTGCTATACCTACAATAAGTCCCTTTTTTCCCTTCATCATCATGTTTATCCTTTTATACCGTTTTTTATAATTTTACAAAAACTCTCTACTTCCCAGCTTGCACTTCCTACAAGCACGCCATCACAATCTTTTATACTGATTATCTCTTTTATATTTGAGCTTTTTACACTGCCTCCATACAATATAGGACATTTTATCTTTACTCTCAAACTTGATAAAACTTCGTCTATATCTTTTGTTTTTGCACTGACTCCGGTACCTATAGCCCAAATAGGCTCATAAGCAACTGTCAATTTTTCATAACTTATATCTATACCGTCAAACTCACTCCAAATATACTCCATCGCACTTTCAAAACCCTCATCTCTTATCTCTTTGGATTCTCCCACACAATACACTATCTCAAAACCTTTTTGTTTGAAATAATTAAATTTATTCACTATTAATTCTTGAGGCTCTTTTAAAAGCGTCCTTCTTTCACTGTGTCCTATAAGGATGGTTTTTATGCCAAACTCAGCAATTTGCTCCAAACCTATCTCACCGGTAAATGAGCCTTTCTCTACAGGATATGCATTTTGCACACCTACTCGTATATTTTCTGGTAGGCTAAAACTATCTATTGCTGTTGAAGTCGGAAAGACAAGAATATCATCTTTTATCTCATTTTCCATAATAAATTCTTTTAGACTTTCTATATATAGTCTTGTTGAATTTCTCGTATTATTTGTTTTAAAGTTAGTTGCGAATATCATGATTTTTTTACCTCCAATACTTCGATACCAGGAAGTTTTTTACCTTCCATCAGTTCAAGTGATGCCCCGCCTCCAGTAGATACAAAAGTCATCTCATCGATATCCCCTGCTCTTTTTGTAACATCAGCAGTATCACCACCACCCACTATGGTAGTCGCATTAGACTCAGCTATATGATGGCTCATCATAACACTTCCTTTAGCAAACTTATCCATCTCATATACTCCCATAGGACCGTTCCAAACAATAACCTGTGTATCATTTATAACTTCCCTAAACAATCTTGAACTTGCAGGACCGATATCTAATCCCATCCAGTCTTTTGGTATTTCTTGTGATGGAAGATATTTAACAGTCGCATGTTCATCCATCTTGGCAGCAACAACCATATCAACCGGAAGATAAAATTTTACTCCTTTTTTGTGTGCTTTCTCCATAATCTCTTTAGCTTTGTCTATCAATTCATCTTCCACTAACGATTTTCCTATTTCATATCCTTGAGCCTTTAAAAAAGTAAAAGCCATTCCGCCACCGACAATAATTTTATCAACTTTATTCATAAGATTATAAAGTGCTTGGAGTTTTCCTGATACTTTACTTCCTCCGACAACTGCCAAAAAAGGCCTATCGGGATTATTTAAAGTTTTAGTGAAAAAACTGACTTCTTTTGCCAGCAAGAATCCAGCTGCCCTTGAAGCAACAGGAAATTCTAAAGCCATAGCATATATAGAAGCATGTTTTCTGTGAGATGCTCCAAATGCATCATTTATATACACATCGGCAAAGCTTGCCAACTCTTGTGCGAATTTTTTATCATTTGTTATTTCTCCAGGATGAAATCTTAAGTTTGCCAAAAGTAATATATCTCCATTTTTAAGCTTTTTTGCTTTAGCTTTTGCATCATCGCCAACAACATCACTTGCTTTTAATATCTCTTTTTTTAAGAGAACATGCAGTCTTTTTGCAACTGGGTCTAATGAATATTTCTCTTCATAAATTCCAGGAGTTGGTCTTTCAAAATGGCTTGCCAGTATTATCGTACAATCATGATCAATACAATACATAATAGTAGGAAGTGCCGCTTTTATTCTTCTGTCATCAGTAATATTTCCAAATTCATCCTTCGGGACATTAAAATCACATCTAACAAAAACTCTTTTGCCATTTATATCAATATCTCTAATAGTTTGTAGCATGTTTTATCCTTTTTTACATATATGTGCTGCCATATCAACAAGTCTTGTAGAATAGCCCCATTCATTATCATACCAGCTCATAATCTTTATCATATTTCCGTCAACCGCCTGAAGAAGATCAAGCGGAATCACCGAACTTAAAGTCTCGCCATTAAAATCACTAGAAACAAGTTTTTCATTATCTATACCTAAAATACCTTTATATTCATTTTCACTTGCACTTATAAACAATTGCTGCAATTGGCTTGTACTGACACTTTTATCTGTAACAATACTTAAGTCAATCATAGATACATTTGGAGTAGGTACTCTCACAGCGAGTCCTTGAATTTTTCCTTGAAGAGAGGGTATCACCAATCCTATGGCTTTTGCAGCTCCTGTCGTTGTTGGAATTATATTTAAAGCTGCTGCTCTTGCTCTTCTTAAATCTTTTTTATGTTTTACATCAAGTAAATTTTGATCATTCGTATAAGAGTGTATAGTTGTCATAAGAGCTTTTTGTATACCATAAGCATCTTGTATAAGTTTTACGATAGGAGCAAGTGCATTTGTTGTACAACTTGCATTTGATATTATGGATTCTCCGGCATACTCACTACTGTTTACTCCCATCACAAAAGTTGGAGTATCATCTTTTGCAGGAGCTGAGAAGACTACTTTCTTTACTCCATTGTTTATGTGAGAAATAGCTTGTTTTTTTGTCAAAATTACTCCAGTACACTCTAAAACAACATCTGCTTCATATTTTGAGAATTCAAGATTGTCAATATTTCTATCAGAAAAAAATTTAACTTTTTGATTTCCAATATACATAAAATCATCTTCTAAAATCTCGACTTTTTCATCAAATCTTCCATGTACAGAGTCAAATTTAAGCAAATGCTGACTCATTGCCCTCTTTCCAGTATCATTTATGGCTACTATTTGCATATCGTTTCTTTTGGTGATAATGCGGGCAGCACATCTGCCGATTCGTCCAAAACCGTTTATTGCTACCTTAACGCTCATAAACTGCCTTTAATAAAAAATTTGATTTATTTTAGTATAATTTGCTTTAAAAAGGTATAATGAAAATGCAAAAAATAAATATTGCTGTTTTTGGAGGAAGCTTTGACCCTCCTCACAATGGTCATGTACAAATTGTTAAAAAAGCATTATCATCACTTGAAATTGATAAATTTTTTATAATCCCCACTTTTTTAAATCCTTTTAAAAAAGGTTTTTTTGCTCCTGCAGAGTTAAGATACAAATGGTTAAAAAAGATTTTTTATGATTATAAAAAAGTATCTGTTTTGGATTTTGAAATGAAGCAACAAAGCGCCATTGCAACTATCAAGACCGTAAAATATCTTTATAAAAATTATAATATAAACACATTATATCTTATAATCGGTGCAGATAATTTGGCAAAATTGACTTCTTGGCAGGATTATAATGAGCTTAAAAAACTTGTAATATTTATTATTGCATCAAGAGATAATATTCATATCCCAAAGGACTTGATAAATTTACAAATTTCAGCTAATATTAGCTCGACAAAACTAAGGCAAACTTTAAATAAAGATTTTTTGCCTGCATCTGTTCAAAAAGAAATCATAAAATTTTACAAGGGAAACAATGAATAAAAAAATTGAAAAGTTTACTTCAATAATAGACGATAAAAAAGCTGAAAATATACAGGTTTTTGATATGCATGACAAGGGGTATTTTGTTGAAAATGTTATAATAGCAACTACATTGGGTGATAGACATGGGCTATCATTGCTTGATACATTAAAGAGTGAGTTTAAAAATATGGGTGAACAAATTCTCGGTATTGAAGAAAGTGGAGATTGGATCGTTATTGATACCGGTGATACTTTGATACACCTTATGACTCCTGAATACAGAGCAAAATACAATATAGAAGAATTTTTAGATAATTACTCTGCAAATAGAAATACCCAAGTAGAGAAATAATCCTCTACATTTTATATTTTGCTTGAATGCCTATCAGCTTTAATCCCACTCTTATACTAAGTGCAGAGGTAGATAAAATCTTTAGATATTTATCCTCTTCTTTAGTTGCAACAATTCTATATTCGTTATAAAATCTATGTACATAAGAAGCTAAAATTTTTAAATATTCAGTCAACTTCTGAAGTGCTCTTTGTTTAAAAGCATCCTCTATAACTTCTGGCAACAACAGTGAATAAAAAAGAAGATTTTCCGCATCACTATTTAAATTGTCTAATTTTACATTTAGTATATCTTTTAGTTTTTTATTACTTTTTTCAAAAAGTTGATTTATTCTCGCATGTGCATAATTTATATAATAAATCGGATTTGAACTGTCATTTGCTTTAAACATATCAACATCAAATTCAAGATGAGTATCACTCTTTTTACTTAAAAATACAAATCTAAGAGCATCACTTCCAATATCTTCTAAAACATCGCTCATAAGTATAAAATTTCCTGCTCTCTTGCTCATCTTGTATGGTTCACCGGCTTTTAAAAGAGAAACCATTTGAGAAAGTATTACTTCAAGTTTACTATCATCATATCCCAAAAACTTTATAGCCGCTCTTACTCTTTCGATATAGCCGTGATGATCAGCTCCCCAAATATTGATATATTCGTCATATTCTCTTTTAAATTTATCATCATGATAGATAATATCTCCAGCAAGATATGTTGCTCTTTTGTCTTCTCTTACAACTACCCTGTCTTTCTCATCATTGTATTTTGTAGAATTTAACCACCACTTACCATTTTTTTCGTATATTGCACCATTTCTTTTTAATCTGTCAAAAACTTCATCCCATTTTTTATACAGTTTCTTTTCACTGACAAAACTGTCAAATTCGATTCCACACTCTTTTAGATTGGATTTTATAAGTTCTAACATTTTATCTTTTGCCCAATCTGAAAGTAGTTTTACATTGGTATCATCAGTAAAAATATCAACTCCAAAGTTATCTCTTGCTTCACATGCCAAATCATTTATATATGAACCACGATAATACTCATCAGGCCAATCTATATCCATATCCAAAAAATTATCCTGAGCATTTAAAAAAACAGATAATCCCAGAAGATGTATTTGATTTCCTGCATCATTTACATAATATTCGCTTGTAACATCATATCCCAAATGCCTTGCAATCTTACACAGACTATCACCAAGTATAGCACCTCTTGCATGACCTATATGCAACGGTCCAGTCGGATTTGCACTTACATATTCCAAAAGTATTTTTTTATTATTACTACCTTTGGCGAAATCCTTTTCATTCTGTAAAGACCAAGTAGCAAACTTATCTAAAAATTCATTTTCTAGCTTAAAATTTATATAACCGTTTATAGCTTCAACTGAAGAAAA
>WFMT01000130.1 GCA_015488975.1 Campylobacteraceae bacterium
ATGATGTTATAGATTTGGATAATTGTAAAAATATTTTAAATTATTTATGTAGCGAACAGATTGAGCTAATTCTTACAGATTCAAAAGAGATTCAAGAGTTTAATAGAAATTTTAGAAATATAGATAAAAGTACAGATGTGCTTAGTTTTCCTCTTCAAAAATACCCACATTCACCTTTGGGATCAATAGTTATAAATATTGACAAAGTAAAAGAAAATGCAGATATATACAAACATACTAAAAATGACGAGTTTACACTTTTGTTTTTACACGGATTATTACATTTATTGGGTTATGATCATGAGATAGACGATGGTGAGATGAGAAAAGAAGAAGAGTATATAATAAAAAAGTTTTCACTCCCTAAAAGTCTTATTATAAGAAATCAATAATGGAATATATTGTATTTATCTTATCTCTTGCTTCTTTGATATACGGTGCAGATTTTATTGTTAATGAATCTGAAAGGATTGCACTACACTTTAATATTTCATCATTTGTTATAGGAGCTTCACTTGTTGCCTTTGGTACAAGCTTGCCAGAGATGGCTGCTTCTATGACCGCAAGTTATTATCATAAAAGTGATATGGCAGTAGCAAATGTTATAGGCAGTGTTATATTTAATATATCATTGGTTTTGGGACTCGTTTTCCTGATAGCTAAAAACATATCTCCAAAAAGAGATTTATTTAAAAAAGACAGTGCTTGGGCTTTGTTTCCGGTTTTTATATTTATTGTTATGATTTTTAACGGTAGTATTAGCCGGTTTGACGGATTTTTATTTTTGCTTGTAATGATAGCTTATATTGTTTTTTTAGTTAATGACGCCAAAGAGTTAACAAAAGAGATAAATCAATCATTAATGAAAGAAAAATTTAATTGGCTCAAAACTATTATTTTACTTATAACTGGATTTGTATTAGTTATAGGAGGTGCAAATTTTACTATTGAAAGTGCTTCAAATATAGCAAGAAACCTTGGAGTCAGTGAATGGAATATTGCACTTTTATTGATAGCATTTGGAACAAGTCTTCCAGAGCTTGTTGTTAGCATTAAAGCTGCGAAAAAAGGTAATGCAGATATGGCTATCGGCAATATAATTGGCTCAAATGTTGCAAATTTCACTATGGTCTTAGGTACATCATCGTTAATAAATCCTTTGCATATAAATCCATTAAAAAATTTATTTGATATTACTGCGGTTCTTATCCTTTCAATGATGTTAGTTTTTATTATGGCAAATAAACTTTATTCAAAATCTGCCGGTATCGTTTTGCTGACGATGATGGCATTGGTTATAGAGCACACTATTTATTTGCCTCATTAATTTTTGATATAACCCAATTCCAAGAGTTTATTAAAAATTTTTGATACCATTGGACCTGCGGCTGAGCCTCCATGCCCTCCGTGCTCTACAAGCACAGTAACTACATACTGAGGATTTTTATATGGACCGTATGTTGTAAGCCAAGCTTGTGATCTTTTAAAATATGTTAATTCATCCTCTTTCATTCTTTTTTTTTCTTCTTGAGGAATTCCTACTATTTGGGCAGTTCCTGTTTTAGCTGCCAATGTTACCTTGCACCTATGAAGATAGTACATCGCAGTACCATGGGGTGAATTTGCAACTTCGTACATACCTTTTCTGATAGTTCTTAAATATCTATTTTCTTTTTTACTAAATAATGATTTTTCTTTATAAAGTATTTTTTTATTTCCAATTTTATAAATGAAATGCGGAGTTATAGATTTACCTGTTGCCAATATAGCCGTATATTTAGCTATTTGCATAGGAGTTACCAAAAAATAACCCTGCCCTATCGCACTTATTACCGTTTCACCTTGAAACCATGGTTTTCCATATTTTTTAAGTTTCCAATTTCTTGATGGCAATATACCTACTGATTCATTTGGTAAATCAACTCCTGTTTTTTGTCCAAACCCAAATCTTGCAAGAGTTTTAGCCATTCTGTCAATTCCAACTTTTAAACTTCCTTTATAAAAATAAACATCACAACTCTCTCGTATTGCTTTTATTATATTAACTTTGCCATGTCCATCTTTTTTCCAGCATCTAAACTTTCTACCTCCTAATTCTATAAATCCAGGATCAAAAAATATTGTATTTTTGTTGATATATTTACTGTCTAAAAATGATAATGCAACTCCAGGCTTTACGATAGAGCCGGGAGGATATAATCCATTTATCAATTTGTTTGTAAATGGATGGTTAAAATCTGTAGATATTTTTTTCCACTCTTTGTAACTTATACCATTTACAAACTCATTTGGATCAAATCCAGGATATGAGTCAGCAGCTATAATAGCACCTGTCTTTGCATTCATAACGATAATAGCACCTGTTTTTCCCTTGAATAACTTTGATATATACTCTTCGAGTCTAACATCTATATTTAGTGTAATATTTTTCTTAGCAGGCATGACTTTCTTTAAAACTTTTACTTCTTTATTGTATGCGGATACTTCTGTGATTTTAACACCGGGTGTTCCCTCAAGAACTTTATTATAATATTTTTCTATAGCAGTTTTTCCGATAAAACCAGTTAAACTAGCTACTTTATCATGCCTTATATCCCTTATGTTGGCTTTTGATACATATCCTATAATGTGAGATAAAATCTTGCCGTAAGGATAATATCTTTTTGATGCAGATGCAATTTTTATATATGGATCAAGTGATATTTCTGAAAAATACGGTATCAATTTATCATAAGATAGAAAACTGATTACTTTAACATATTGATGAACATAAGGTGAGTCCTTTTTAAAATACTCTTTTTTCAAATACTTTTTTTTATACTTTGGAAAGTATTTTGAAATTTTACTTATTTCTTTGTTAAATATAGCAAGTTTTGATTTTCCTCTTAAATGTGGAGCTAATGCAATACTAAAACCTAACTTATTTACAGCAAGTGCAACTGCATTTCTATCTCTTATTATACCTCTTTGAGGAGATATATCTTCAGTTTTAGTTATATTGTTTTTTGCTATTTGTGCATATAGCGCATGCGATTTTACTGATATGTAGTAAACTCGTGTCAATAAAATAAATAAAATAGCAATAAAAAAACTTATAGCGATTTTTTCTCTCATATCAGAACCGCTATCAAAATATCTGATACTATATACAATAGATATATAAAATTTAAAGATGGAACTGCAAAATTAAATAAATAATCTAAAATTAAATTTACAAAATAATAACCAATATAAGCATTAATAATATGAAAAAAAATTCTATAATTTTTTTCACTAAAAAAATTATTAATTTTATGAAAAATAAAAAAATAATATATTATGAAAAATATAATAAAAGAAAATGGTATGAAACCTTTATCAATTTCAAAAATAAATATATAAATAAACGCTAATATAACAGGAAATATATAGTCTTTTTTATTTATGTTGGTTAATATAAAGTAGAAAGAAACACCAAAAAGCGGAGTAAAAAATAAATAAATAG
>WFMT01000131.1 GCA_015488975.1 Campylobacteraceae bacterium
TAAAATACCTATACAATTTAATACAAAGTATGGTTTACATGATAAAACAAAAAATTAACAGATTTATAGATAATATACCTGCAATCCCTAAAAATGTAAGAGAATGTGCGTTCTTTTTGGAGGAGGGTGATTTAAATAAAGCTTCCATTAAAGCTTCTTCTGATATTGCATTTGTCAGATATCTTGTTAATATGATAAATAAACCAATCTTTGGTTTTAGAAATAAAGTAAAAGATGTATCTCAGATATTTGGTATATTGGGTGTAAAAAGAGCTTCCCAGGTAGTCAATGCTTACTATGCTACTTTGATTTTTCCAAAAAAATGGAAAGTCTTCAAGATGAATAACAGTGATTTTCAATTATTGCAATCTATGTTGATGCATAATTGGAATAAAATTTTGGATTCTACAAAATATAATCATATTCATATAGCATCTGTTGTTTCTTTGCTACCGGCTTCTTTGATAGTATGTGAAGCATTATTTGAAGATAATATCGATGATATAAAGTTGCTAAAAGAGTATCAAAATATCAGTTATGATGAAATTTTGTATAAGATGAGCGGATTGAGACTTTTTGATATTTTTATTCAGATTTGTAAAAAATGGGAATTAAATGATGAATCCGTAGAGCTTGTAGAGTATCTCTCACAAAAAAAAGAAGATAATACTATCTTGTCAAAACTGGCAAAATATTTGCATTTGCTTATATTTTTTGAATTATCAAAGCCAGTTTTTGTTCAAGCGGGTATAAATGATTTTATTGAGTTTGATATAGAGTTTGTTCAAGATATATATGATAATTTTTTAAAGATAGTAGAGGTAAAATGAAGCCTACATTTAAAAAAAACAGTGCTGTATTTTATCCTCAAGGATTTGTGGATGGTTTGAATGCAAATTTTATCATAGAAGCGAGTGATATAAGTTTTACGATATCAAAAAAACCAAAAGCAGTTTTTATATCTTTAAAAAAAGTAATCTTTTTCAATAAAAAAGGTTTATCTATTTTAATGAATGCAGTTAGAAAAATACAAGAAAACATACATTGTTCGGTAGGATTTTGTGAATATGATAAGAAAAAATATGACACTATTTTATCAATGTTTGAAAATGAATTGGACTTTTCGCTTTTTGAAAATATAAAAGTTTTATCCTTATTTTTTGATGATACTTCCGATATTGAGAAAAAAATATTAGTTTATAACGACAATAATGAACAAAAAAATCAGCTCGCTATTGAATTATATGAAGCAGGATATAAGCCTTGCGTTGCCAAGGATAAGACAGAATACTTTGAAAAAAAGGATGAATTTACAAAATATGGTATAGTGATAAGCCTTTCATATATTGCAAATGTTGAATCTAATATCAATGTTCATATCAAAGACAGTATTATTTTCTATAAATTAAATAATTTCATAGATTCGACAATTATTAAAAAGTTTGATTTGAATTATCATAATAACCTTCTTAGAATAGGATTTAAAGTCTTTGCCTTTGATTTGTCAAATATGTCATCTATGAATATACACGGAGTAAATTTTTTAGCAAAACTTTCAACAGCAGGAGCAGAATATGATGCAACTTTTTGCATGGTTGGCATAAATAATAAAAACTTAACACAAAAGCTGAAAAATGATTTGGAAGATTCAGGGATTATATTATATAAAAATATGGAAAGTTTTTTTGCAGATGAAGATGTCATAAAAAGTGCCAAAAGTTGTGGAAATATTTTTGCTAATAATAAAAAATTAACTAAAAATATAATAGCCAATTTAAATATCTTCATTGACACGGCTATGCATATTACCGCAATGTTATCCCAAAAAAAAGGCAATAAAGAGAGTGTGAAGATAGATAAATTTATACTTGATGAGAATAAAGAATTTATAGTTTCTCTTTTTGGAATTTACGGAGACATAAATGCACTGATGACGATAGTATTTTCTAAAAAATTATTGATTGATACTTGTAAGATATTTATTAATGATACTGAAAATAATGAAGAGATGTACGATGCTTTAGTGGAATATACAAATATAATAGCTTCAAAAATAAAATCAAGCTTTAAACTTTATAAAATTGAAATTGAGACGACATTGCCAAGAGTATTAAGGCAGACCAAAGACAGCATGGCATTTTTTGATGATAGAAAAGGAGTGCTTGTGGAGTTAAGCTTTAATGGAGAAAATTTAAAACTTTTTTTAAGTAAATAAGGAGAAATATGTTAGTATCACCAAGTATGCTCTCATGCGATTTTGCAAATCTGAAGCAAGAAACGATTGATATCTGTAATGCCGGAGCGGATAAGATTCATATAGATGTTATGGATGGACATTTTGTTCCAAATCTGACCTTTGGTCCGGCTGTAGTTAAAAGTATAGCTGAAGTTTCAACCAAGCCGTTGGATATTCACTTAATGGTGCAAAATAATACATTTTTTGTAGATTTATTTGCACCTCTTGAGCCAAAATATATCTCTTTTCATATTGAAGAAGAGAAGCACCCTCACAGATTGTTACAAAAAATTAGAAGTTACGGGATAAAGCCGGCTATTGTTTTAAATCCCTCAACCCCTCCCTCAAGTGTTGAATATTTGCTTGATAATCTTGACATGATACTTTTGATGAGTGTCAATCCGGGGTTTGGAGGACAAAAATTTATCCCTTCTGTTATAGAAAAAACAAAAGTTCTTAAAAAATTGCTTATTAAGAAAAACTCTGATGCCCTCATAGAAGTTGACGGTGGCGTAAATGATCAAAATATTCAAGTATTAAAAGATGCCGGTGTGGATATAGCAGTAGCAGGAAGTTATATTTTTAACAATAACTACAAAGAAGCCATATTAAAGTTAAAAGGCAAATAGTGAGAGTCAAGATTTGCGGTATTACAAATATAGAAGATGCTTTATTTGCCTGTGAAGCTGGAGCTGATGCTTTGGGATTTGTTTTTTATGAAAAATCCCCTAGATTTATGAGTGTTGCGCAAGTTAGAGAGATTGTAGATAAGTTGCCTCCATTTATAACAAATGTTGGACTGTTTGTAAATGAATCAGCTGAAAAAGTCAATGATATTATGTATAGTTGCGGTTTGGATTTGGCACAAATTCATTTTGATGCAAGCAGTGAATTTTATGATAAATTATCATATCCTTATGTAAAAGTTATAAGAGCTAAAACAAGGAGTGATATTTTAAAATATAAAGATAATTTTAAAATTATTGATGCTTTTGTGCCAGGCTATGGGGGAGGGGGAGTAAAGCTAAATCTTGACTGGTTTAAAGAAGCAGATACATCTAAAATAATTCTTGCGGGAGGACTTAATAGTGAAAATATTAAAGAAGTGGCAGAATATGGTTTTTATGCCGTGGATGTCAGTAGTGGTGTTGAGAAAAATAAAAGAAAAAAAGATCATAAAAAAATTAAAAATTTTATAAAATTGGCTAAAATATATGATAAACAGTATAAAATCCATAGTTGAAAAAATGGCATCCTCCAATGGGATGAAAAAAGATAAGTTTATAGAAGGTTGTAAACAATGTTCTTTGATATTAGATGAAGATGAGTATGATGTCGCTTTGGAATATATAAATGATTCAGGTATAAAAGTAGTTATAGAAAATGATACTATTTTTACACAAAGTAGATTTAAAAATTATAAAGATGAAGTATTTTGTGTAGTTGATATCGAAACCAATGGAAATACTCCGCAAAATAGTCAAATTATTGAGATAGGTGCAATAAAATATCAGTATGGTAAAATAATAGACAGATTTGAAAGTTTTGTATATTGTGATTTTATACCTGAGTATATAGAAAGAATTACACATATTTCAAAATGTGATTTAAAAAATGCTCCAAAGCTCAAAGTTGTTCTGCCAAAATTTAGAGAATTCCTCTCAGATTCAATTTTTGTGGCACATAATGTAAATTTTGATTATAACTTTATATCCGGTTCTTTGAAAAAAATAGGTATGGAAGAATTATTAAATAGAAAACTTTGTACTATCAATTTGGCAAAAAAAACTATTGAGTCAGAAAAATACGGACTCTCTTATCTAAAAGAAGAGTTAGGTATCGACATAGCCAATCATCACAGAGCTTATGCAGATGCTTTAAGTGCTTTAGAAATTTTGAAAATATCTTTTGAGAATCTGCCTGAGGA
>WFMT01000132.1 GCA_015488975.1 Campylobacteraceae bacterium
AGGAGTGGTGATATCGCCCAATTTATGGTGATCTACTATACCTTTTAAATTTGCTTCGCCTATATCTTTTGGTGCCTGGGCAAGATCAGAATAATCAACTATAAAAAGATCTTCTCCTGCAAATTTTGTTTTTAAAACAGGTGGTTTGAAACCAAATCTATCTAATATAAACTTTGTCTCAGGGCTAAGTTCCCCCTGTCGTGCAGGTATAGAATCTATGCCTAATTTATTTTTTAAATATGATAAAGATAATGCTCCGACTATAGAATCAGAATCTGGATTTATGTGACCGCATATATACATCGCCATAATATTGCCTTTGTAATTTTTTTTTAATTATACCATTTTTGATTAAAAATTGATAAATAAATAGAAGAATGTTTAAAATATCTCACTTTCTTTTGCAAACTATTAGTTTTGGCAGACTCAAAATATTTTTATTTATTTCATTTTTAAAACATTCTAAAACAGGATTATTTTCTTTTGCAAAAGAGTAAAAAATCCACTGTTTTTTTTGTGTTGCCTGCAAGATGCCCGCCTCTTTCATCTGTTTTAAATATCTTGATACCAAAGGTTGTGAGAGTTGTAGAGTATCGCATATCTCGCATACACAAAGTTCATCATATCGCATTATCAGAGCAAATATCTTGATCCTGTTTATATCGCTGAAAATCTTTGCTAACTTAACTATCTTTTGCATTTAATCCCTTTTAAAGCAAGATTATATAACAATATCGTTATATAATAACCTTATGCACTTTTTTCTCGAAAAGCTCTACTTTTTGTAAGCTTTAGGGGGCTGTAAGGACTTTGAGTTCCTGCCGCTATAACGAGCTTTGCTCATTATAGTGCGTAAGGTCAGTTATATAAATTATATCACAAAAGGTTTAAAAATGGAAATTATAACAAATTTTTTTCACTCCCTTTTTGTATTAAGTAATGCAATGGCTCCTTATATTTTGTTTGGGCTTATATTTGCAGGAATTTTACATGAAATTGTGCCACAAAGTTTAGTAACAAAACATTTAGGCAAAGGAAATATCCTCTCTGTGATTAAATCCACCCTGTTTGGCATCCCTCTTCCTGTTTGCTCCTGCGGAGTTATACCGTTGGCTGCAAGTATTAAACAAAGCGGAGCAAGTAAAGGCTCAACACTTTCATTTTTGATTTCAACTCCCATTACGGGAGCCGATTCTATATTTGCAACTTATGGAATGTTTGGGTGGATATTTACAATTTATCGCATCATAACATCTATGATAATAGCGATTATAGCAGGAGTTTTGGCAAATATCTTTGATAAAGATGAAGAGAAAAAGAAGCCGAAGTTTTCATTTGCAAATAATACTGGAGCAAAGGTAAATTCTTTTGCACCAACTTTTGCAAAATCCAAACCAAAGAATACGATTTCAATAAAAAAATTCTCTTTAAAAAGAGCTTTAAAATACTCTTTTGTTACTCTTTTAGGAGATATTGCAAAACCTCTTTTTTGGGGTTTGATACTTGGTGCCATCATAAGTACAGCAATCCCTCAAAACCTCAGCAATATTTTAACCGAGCATGCATGGATAGCATACTTGATAGCCGTTTTGATAGCTGCGCCAATGTATGTTTGTGCTACAGCTTCTCTTCCCATAGCTGCTGCTTTGATGCTCTCAGGAGTCAGCGCAGGAGCCGCTTTTGTCTTTTTGAGTGCGGGTCCGGCTACAAATATCGTGACTATGGGTGTTGTTAAAAAAACATTAGGAACTCGTTCTTTATATATTTATTTAGGGAGTATTGTTGTAGGGAGTTTGATTTTTGGTTTGGGACTTGATTATATATTTGATATTTCAAATATAAACCCAAAATCAATAATAAATACAGAAGAAAGCTCAAACTTTATAGTCATCCTTAGTAGTATAGTTTTGTGGGGATTCATACTTTATTTCTTAACAAAAAAGTATTTTCATAAATTTTTCAATGCTTGAGCTTTACTTGGCTTTCAGGAAATGAAAAGTAACTTTTTGCTATACTTTCAAAAAATGAAAATACTAAGGCGCAAAATTGATAACTGAGTATTCACAACTTCAAATCTTAAGAGCTATCAAAGACAACACATCACAACCAAAGATGGCCAAAGAGGTTGGATATAGCATAGGTAAGGTTAATTTTATACTAAAAGAGTTAGCAAAAAAAGGTTTGATAAAAATGGAAAACTTTGCAAGCTCAAACAATAAATCAAAATATAGATATCTTCTAACAGAGGATGGCTTAAAAGAAAAGATAGATTTAACCAAAAAGTTTATAGAGAGAAAAAAAGTAGAGTATGAGCAGTTGCAAAAAGAGCTTAAAGCAATAGAGAATGGTTGATA
>WFMT01000133.1 GCA_015488975.1 Campylobacteraceae bacterium
ATATCTACACTCAACTCATAATTATCAATTCTATCTTTTATAATCGAGCTTATTTCATCAGCTTTAATCTTTGAACTCACTTGAGCACTCCTTATTGTATTTTTATATTGCTTTTAATATATGCTCAGCCATTTGAGCTTTAAGTCTGTTAATCGAAAAACTTATTTCAACACCTAAATCTTCTATTTCAATTTTTATACCGGGATAGTCGGAAACAATATTATTTAAACTTATTGATGAATTAAATTTTTTACTTATTTTTTCTTCAATATTATGCTTGCTATTGCTGTCTATTGCCTCTTTGGTGATAATATTTCCAATAAATTCATTTTTTCTTACTGAGATTTGATATCTTATTTCATCACATATAGTTGGTAAAAGATATATTCTGTCATTTTGTACTAAAATATTGATAAAATTTCTTATACGATTATCGCAATTATCTAAAAGTGATATAATGAAATCAAATTTATCCGATTTTGCAATATCTGGAGATAAAATAATATTTTTCATTTTATCTAAATTATACGCATCATTTAAAATATGTAAATCTTTATAATATCCTTCTACATTTTCTAAACTTTTTCCTTCTAATAATGCTCTAACATATTTTTTAGCAATCACAGTAACCATTATGCTACCTTTTTAATAACGATATTTATCAATTCTTTGTTATTGAAACTTTCTAATTCTTCACCCAACAAGGAATCTATTGTTTCAGCAATAACTAATTTAACCATTTTTCTTCTCTCAACATCTTGTTTATCTTCATAATGTTTTTGCATTATCTTTAATTCGTTTTCAAACTCTTCTTGAATTCTTAAAACTAATAATTCAGCTTCTTTTTTAGCATCTTCAATAATATTTTGAGCTAAAACTTTTGAAGATTCGAGATTAGCGAGGGCATCTTTTTTTATTTTTTTTGATTCATCAACTTTTTCTTGAATCGATTTAAGGAGATTTAATATACCATTACTTCTATCTTTTAAAAAACTCTTTATAGGCTCAGCAATAAATCTATACAAAATAGCAGCGAAAATTAAAAAATTTATGGTACGGGGAATTATATCAGTATGTCCTTCACCGGCAAATAAAAAAGCCGGCAATAATAATATCAATATTTTAATCAACAAAATATACTCCTTATATCTGATTAAGTTTAGTTTTTAAAGCTTTTTGGAATAGTGGCAAATTCTCTGAAAGTTTTACTTTTAAATCAAGCTTTTCATTTTCTAATTTACCGATAAACAAATCATACTTTTTTTCCATAGCCATTTTTTTAATCTCAATTTCTTTTGCAACTTTTGCTTTGGCTTCTTGCACAGCACTTTCTCTTATTTTTGAAGCTTTTGTTTTTGCATCATGAATTATTTTCAGTGCTTCTTCGTTTAATTGAGCGACATTACTGCTATTGTTTTTCGCTTGTAGCGTATCACTTTGTATTGATTTATCTCTATCGCTCATAAAGGTGAGCAATGGTTTATATAGTATCTTGTTAAGAACTATAATCAAAAAGATAAATATAACAGCAACGAGCAATATCAACCCTGGAATTATATCCAACATTCTAACTCCTTATAATTTAGCCTTACTTTTTATTTAAATCAGCGTATTGTATCAAAATTAATTGTAAACTTTTATTAAACAAACTAAACTAAATTATCAATTTTAGATAAAAAATTTAAAATTTCATCTTGATTGTTAAATTCAATAGAAATTTTATTATTTTTTTGTTTGCATTTAAAGCCAATTTTTTTAAACTTTTGGACTATCTTTTCTATTTCTGGTAACTGAGCAGTAATATTCTTATCTTTTCCTTCAGGCTTGCCATTTTTTAGTAATTTTACAATATTTTCAGCTTCTCTTACACTTAGCTTTTGCCCGATAATGCTATTTACAATGCTTTCTTCATCTTTTTTATTTAAACCGACCAAAATCTTTGCATGACCTTGGGAAATTTTATTTTCACATAAAAGTTGTTTTGTTTTGTCTGTCAAGTTCAAAAGTCTTATGGTATTTGTTATCTGGGTTCTGCTTTTATGTATTATATTAGACAGTGCGTCATGAGTTATCTTATATTGTTTTATCAATTCATTATATGCATTTGCAAGTTCTATAGGATTTAAATTTTCTCTTTGTATATTTTCTATAAGAGCCAATTCTCTTAAGTTTTCTGATTCAATATCTGCAATGATTGCTTTTATATGATCTAATCCGGCTATTTTACTGGCTCGCAGTCTCCTCTCGCCAGCTATAAGCATATAGCCGTTATCTTTTTTTACCACTATTACAGGTTGTAGTAATCCATGCTTTTTTATAGACTGTCCGAGTTCTTCCAGTGCTGTTTTATTAAAATAAGTTCTAGGTTGGTAAACATTTGGAATTATCTCATCTATACCAATCTCTCTTACAAGATTTGCCTTCTCTTGTATATCTTGTCTATATGCCTCTTCCACATCTTCTAAAATAGCACCAATTCCCCTGCCTAACGCTTTTTTAGTTTTAGCCATTACTTATCCAGCCAAAATAGATGTAGCAAGGTTTTGATATGCCAAAGAGCCGGTTGATTTGATATCATATAGTATTATAGGCTTACCGAAACTTGGACTTTCTGCAAGCTTTATATTTCTAGGCACGACAACATAAGAAGATGTTTCCTTGTCTAAAAATAATTTATTTTTAAAATGTTGTTTGAGATCAGCAAATACTTGTTTTGAGAGATTATTTTGAGTACTGTACATTGTAGGCAAAAATCCTTTTATTCTCAATTTTGGATTTATGGTTTTTTTTATAAGCTTTATAGTGTTTAAGAGTTGTGCCAAACCCTCAAGTGCAAAAAACTCACACTGTATTGGTATTATTACTGAATTTGCTGCACTTAATGCATTTATTGTGATACTTCCAAGAGCAGGTGGAGAATCTATGATTATATAATCATAAGACTTCTTAACTTCAGCAATTTTATCTTTAAGAACTAATTCTCTGCCATTGGTATCTTCATCATAGAATTCTTTTTCTATACCCACAAGACCGATATTGGATGGTGCCAAATGAAGAGTAGGAATAGAAGTCTTTAGAATTATCTGGGATAATTTCTTACTACCGATTAATACATGATAAATATTAAATTCATAATCATTCCTGTGAAACCCTAAACCGGTTGTTGCATTTGATTGAGGATCAGCATCAATCAATAAAACTTTTTTTTCTGCAACAGCCAATGATGCTGCTAAATTTATAGCTGTAGTAGTTTTTCCTACGCCACCTTTTTGGTTAGCAATTGCAATAATTTCTTTCATATCAGTCTTTTTAAATATTTCATCTTAAACTATACACCTTTTTGTCATTGATTATCAAAGAACCATCAAAATCCAACTCTGCATCTTTCAATGAGATTATTTTATCTTGATTATGAAAATTGAAATTTTTACTCTTTTGAAATTCTATCTTATATTTGCTAAAAACTTTCTTCCATGAAATAAATTTTTTAATTTTTTTTATAAATTTATTAATTATCTCTTCTTTACATACAGGCACATCAAGAATACCAAAATTTTCCGGTGACTGCTTGATATTCAAGCCAATAGAGCAGACTATAAAGGCAGATATTTTAGTTGTAATAATTCCACCTATTTTTTTATCTTCAACATAAAAGTCATTTGGCCACTTTACCCATGCTTTAGAGCCTTCTTCTGATAAAATGTCTTTAAAAAGAGATGCAAAATAGATTGAATTTGATTGCAAAGGCAAATCATTTGGTAATTGTTTCAATTCTACACATATTGACATAAACAGATTGCCATATTGTCCAATCCAACTATTTCCTCTGCTTCCTATACCATTAGTTTGCATATCTG
>WFMT01000134.1 GCA_015488975.1 Campylobacteraceae bacterium
AAAAGCTTACCCTACATCAATGTAAATGCTGGTTATTCCAAAGATGCAGGTGAAAACAAATACAGTATTGGCTTCTCAATTCCACTTAATGTTTTCAACAAAAGAGCTCAAAATATTGCTATAGCCTTAAAAAAGATTTCAAGACTTTCTTTTCAAAGGAGTAAGATTAAAAACAAAATCTTAAGTAATTTGTTTGCAAAATATAAAATCATCGAAAGTTTGGAATTATCAAGAAATATATATGAAAAGAATATTTTGCCATCTCTTGAAATATATTTAAATAATACAAAAACAAGATATGAAAATGGCGAAATACCGATAGAGGTATTTGAAAGTGCTGTACAAAAATATGTACAGACAAATATATCATATATTAATTTTGAAAAAGATATTTTGAAAAATAAAATTGAAATCACAAAAACAATAGGAGAAAATTTATGAAACTTTGGCTATCAATAACTTTTTTAAGTATGGCGCTATTTGGTTTTGATATAAAAACCACTATGGCAAAGCAGCATACATTTAATATCACACTATCTGGATATGCGACTCTTTATCCTGCTCAGGTACAACATATAAAAGCATTTCAAAATGGAAGAATCATAAATTTTCATCTTTTAGATGGCATGAAAGTTAAAAAAGAGGAAGTACTGTTTTCCATAAAACCGTATATTTCTCCAAGCACAAAGCTCAATCTACAACATTCTATAAATGCGGCAAATGTCAATTTGCAATATGCAAAGGATGAATTTATAAGAATAAAAAAATTGTATAAATATAAGGCATCTTACACGAAGGAATTTCAAAAAGTAAAAACAAAATATTTAAAAGCAAAATTACAATATAATACGGCTTTGCAAGAATTGGCACTTTTATCAAAAATACGCACATACAAGGCCCCCATTAATGCTACTATTTTAAACATCCAAAAGAAAAACCTTAGTTTCGTAAAAAACGGTGAGAATATTTTGGATTTAAGTAATTGTCACACTCTTTATGCAGTAGCAAAAGTTTTTGATAACGACAATCAACTAAAAACAGGGGAAGAAATCAGACTTTTGTCAAACTCAAGAATATACAAATCAAAAATAATTTCAATTTTACCAAAATTAGCACAAAATGGAGCAAAAGAAATAGTTTTTTACATAAACCAAAACAAATGCAAACTCTTCACTAACAGTATCCATAAAATCATAATATATATAAAAAAATTTAATGCTATGGCTATACCGGAACCAACCATCATGAAACATTTGAAAAAAAGATATGTTATGGTCAAAACAAATAACGGATTTAAAAGAAAAGAGGTTAAAATAGGTATAGCCCAAGACAATCTGGTACAAATAATAAACGGCTTGAGTATGAAAGACAAAATAGTGACTAATGGAGCTTATGAATTGTTTCATAAAGAAATTAGAAAAAAATTACAAATACTGGATTAAGCATGAGAACATATTTAAAACAATATTTTGTAATGTGGCTCATTTTACTAATGGCAATCATTGGCGGTATATACGCATTTAACAAGCTTTCTATTGATTTATTTCCAAATCTCAACTACCCATTGGTAAAAGTCATAACTCACAAATCAGGTATGAGTTCAAAAGATATAGAATTACTTGTAACAAATCCCATAGAATCCTCTTTAAATTCTTTGCAAAGAGTAAGAAGAATATCTTCTGTCTCAAGAGCAGGGCTCTCGACAATAACAGTCCAGTTTGAAATGGGGATTTCTCCTGTAAATGCGAGAAACAGAGTCATTCAAGCTATTGCAAAAATATCAAATTCCCTCCCAAACAATACAAAACCTTTGGTAGAAAATTTGGGTACAAAACTTACCAATGTTGTTACTTATGGAGTCACTTACCCTAAAAATAAAACCGGTGAAGTTACAAATTTCTGTACAGTTAAATTGTCAAATATTTTAAAATCATTAAATGGCGTTAACAAAATAGAAGTTATAGGCGGAAGAAAGATGGGTTTTATTATAAAACCAAAAGAATCTCTTCTTATAAAAAATAATTTAAGTTATAACGATATTAAAAAAGCCGTACAGACAAATAATTTACAAATATTAGATGGGTACATGGAAAAATTCCATCTTGATTATGCGATAAGTGGAGATGGAAAGATAGATTCCATAAAACAATTACAAGATATACCGATAAAACAAAATTTACTGCTTAAAGATGTAGCTACTGTAAAAAAAGGATTTATCCCGCAAAGATACACTGTGCATATAAACGGTAAAGGCGGAATAGCTCTATTGGTATATAAAAATACACATGCAAATACAATAACAGTTGTAAAAGAGTTGGATAAAAAACTAAAAAGCATACAATCCATCTTTCCGCAGGGAATGAAAATAACTAAAATGTATGATCAGTCAAAAGTCATAAGGGACTCCAGTAATTCTTTAAGAGATGATATAATTGTTGGCATAGTTTTGGTATTTATTATGATGATACTATTTCTTGGCAACAGCGGTAGTGCCTTTTTTGTATCAATGAGTGTTCCAGTAATAGCTGTCATAACACTTATCTTTATGCACTTCCTGGGACTCAGCCTAAATATGATAACTCTGGGTGCTATGGCAGTCGCTGTCGGCATGGTTGTTGATGACTCTATTATAGTTATTGAAAATATAATGAAACATATAGAATTTGGAAAGGATAAAATACAAGCAACCATAGATGGTACAAAAGAGATAGTTTTAGCTGATGTTAGCGCAACACTGACCAATATTGTCGCATTTATACCATTTTTATTTTTAGGTTCGCTTGCCGGTAACTTTACAAGGCCTTTTGGCATAGTAGTCTCCATCATGCTTATCTTATCACTTATTATATCTTTAAGTATTATCCCTGCATATATGGCTCATAGAAAAAATATCAAACTTAAAAAACCAATTGCTTACAGATTTATAAAAATGGTTCAAAAAATCGTAATTATCATATTGGATAAATTTTTAAATTATAAAAAAACCGTTGCAATTTTTGCTTTCTTGGCATTTCTATCTTCTGGAGCTTTACTGATATTTTTACCTGTATCATTTCTACCACAAGTTGACGAGGGAGCAATACTTCTTGAATATCACATGCCTCCTGGTACTTCACTTTCTGAGAGTAATGTGATAGGAGATTCACTTGAACAGATAGCTTTAAGGAACAAAAATGTCAACGGAGTATACAGAAGAACAGGAAGTGATGGAAATTCTTTTGGAGTAGAGCCTGTAAATCAAGGAGAGCTTGTTATAAGCCTTAAAACAAAAAGAATGGATTCTATCTTCAAAGTTATGAATCAATTAAAAAAATATACCAATAAAATTCCCGGTATAATCTGTTTATATCATCAAGTAACGGCGGAGAAATTAGATGAATCTATGTCCGGCATACCCGCTATGTTTGCACTTACTATCTATGGAGATAGTAATAAAGAACTTATAGTTTTATCAAACAAAATAGAAAAAATAGCTAAAACAATTCCAAATATCGCTTCCATAGTTAATAACACAAAATACAAAGTACCTCAAATAATCTTAAAACCAAAACTATCTGCTTTAAAAAATTATGATATTAGCTCAAAAAGATTGTTAGAATCTATTAGATTTCAAATATTAGGCAAGCAAATAGGAAGTGTAATTAAAAATCAAATCATCACGCCTATTTACATTCAAAGTAAAAAATTAGATAAAGTAAATGAGCAATATCTAAAAAGCATTATAATTAAAACAAAGATGGGATATGTACCCTTAAGCAAACTAAGCTCAATCCATATAATCGACGGCTCTAGCAAAATAGAGCATATTGATATGCAAAAAGTTGTTACTATGCCTATGGAGATAGATGGTAATATCAAGGCAATCACTCAGGAATTATTTGCAAAAATAGATAAATTACACTTGCCAAAAGGATACTATGTAAATTTTGCAGGAGAATATAAAGAGCTTTTGCAATTAGCAAGTACTTTTGCATTATT
>WFMT01000135.1 GCA_015488975.1 Campylobacteraceae bacterium
CAATGGCACGATAAGTGCAGACAATACAGAAACAGGGGCTGTTTTTACCATAACACTACCTTATATTAAGTAAATTATGATAAAATAACATAAAAAAATAATGGGATAAAAAATGAATAACTATACTAAAGATGAAAAAGATGCAATGAAAAAAGAGTTTGAAAAACTTACAAAAATAAGAACTGATTTTTATGATTTTTTAGATGCAAATATACCAAAAAAAGATGAACAATTTGACTTTTCAAAAAATCCTTCTTTAGATGCAAAAGATGTTTACTTACATTTTTTTAAACTTGACTATCAAGCAAGAAAGCTCAGAGGATTTTTAGCAAAGGCTTATGGATTTAGCAAAGAATAAGTATAAAAATGTCTTACATCGAAATAAATTCTTCTAATTTTTTTCACAATTTAAATCTAATCTCAAAGCAACTTGGAAGCAGAGAAAAACTTTTTGTCGTATTAAAAGACAATGCCTATGGACATGGCTTAAAACTGATGGCAAAACTTAGTCAAGAGTTTGGGATAAAAAAATGTGCAGTAAAAACTGTAAAAGAAGCGAAAGAGATACAAAAGTTTTTTGAATACACCTTAGTATTAAGCGATATCCCAAAAGATAAATTCTCAAATATCGCAATTGCCATTAATGATATAAACTCTATAAAAAAGATTAAAAAAGGATCATTAGTTGAACTTAAAGTTGATACGGGGATGCATAGAAACGGCATTAACGCAGATGACTTGGAAATCTCATTAAAGCTTATCAAGCAAAAAAGATTGAAATTAAAAGGTGTTTATACTCATTTTAGAAGTGCTGATATACTCTCAAGTGAATACTTTTGGCAAAAGAAAAATTTTACAGAAGTAAAAAAAAGAGTTAAAAGTTTATCTAAAAACTTAAATATACCACTTCCTTATTTTCACTCCCATAACTCAGCAGCAATATTTAGAAATAATAATTTTGATGATGATTATGCAAGAAGCGGCATAAGTATATACGGCTATCACTATCTCTCAAAGCCTCTGCCCTGCGTGGACTTGAAACCTGTTTTATCTTTATGGGCACAAAAGTTAAGTCAAAGAGAGCTCAAAAAAGCTCAAAAAGTGGGATATGGCGGCGTATTTGAAGCAAAAGAGCAAATGATAGTTTCCACTTATGATATAGGTTATGGGGATGGATTTTTCAGATATGACGGTTTGGGAGATTTAAAAGTGGCAGAGGGCAAGAACATATTGGGACGGATTTCGATGGACAGTATGAGTTTGGAATCATCTAAAGATAAGCTTTGCTTGTTTAAAGATGCAACAAGTATAGCAAATTATTTTAATACCATAACTTATGAAATTATCACAAATCTCTCACCAAATATCAAAAGAGTTGTAATTTAAAATTATTTTATCTTCTGACCTTATGCACTATAATGAGCAAAGCTCGTTATAGTGGCAGGGACTCAAAGTCCCTACAACCCCCTAAAGCTACGAAAAGTAGGACTTTTCGAGAAATAAGTGCGTAAGGTCAAGTTATCTTTTCAAAAGCTTCTTCAAAAACTACCCCGTCTATGCCTTTCATCGCCACTTCTTCCAAATCAGTATCATTTTTTATGATTGATAATATTTTCATATCAAACATATACTCATTTGCCAACTTTTGGGCAGTTTTTGAAAATTCTCCCATAGTAATAGCAAAACTGCATCCTAATGTATTTGCAAACATTAAATCTTTTATTTTTGATATTCTAACAGCATAAGTAATATCATTTTTTTGACAATACTTAGCCAATGAAAAATCAAAATCAAAAATAACTGCCGAATTTGGCAAAGTATGTTTCAAATCCTCAGAAGAGTTTATCTTAAAAAAAGGAAAATAAGGAATATTTTTATGCCCGATAATTATCATCTTATTTCTTTAGCATACACTCTTTTGAGCAATAATACTTACCATCTTTTATAAAAGCTTCTTTGGTGGTTACAAAAGTTCCACATTCACTGCATTCAACCATCTCTTCACTTTCAGTGTCATTTTTTGAATTTGATTTATTGATATTGTTTTTTATAGCCTTTCCTTTAGAATAAAGCACATAAATAGCATATACAATAACCCCAAAAACCAATAATTTAAACATTTATTTCCTTTATCAGCAGATAATATCTTTTTTCATTTTGAATAATATCATAATTTTTTATTTGTTCCAACTCTTTTTCAACCTTATCGCCTTTATACAAAAGTAATTTTGTATCTTTTTTTATAAATTTTGCCACTAAAGATATCAAGATTTTTGCACTGCTAAGCGCTCTTGAAGTTATCAAATCAACATCAAAAGGCTCACTCTTTTCGACTCTACAGCTTAAGACAATAACATTTTTTAACTCAAGCTTACTTTTTATCAAATGCAAAAATGCACTTTTTTTTAAAATAGGCTCATAAAGTACAAAACTGACTTCAGATAAAGCAATAGCAAGCAAGAGTCCGGGAAATCCTGCTCCGCTTCCGATATCAATAGCTTTTTTTATACGTTTAAAATCCAAAAATTTCAAAGGATAAATACTGTCATATATATTTTTGTATATCTCTTTTTTTGTTTTTACACCACTTACATTATGAATTTTATTGTATTTTAGAAGTAAAGAGGTAAAAAGTTCAAATTTTTCAAAAATTTTATCATCAATTCCTAAATTCTTAATCTTTTGCATATATATTTGCATTTATAAAAGATGTCCCATTTTCTCTTTTTTAGTTTTTAAATACTTTTCGTTAAATTCATTTGCTTTCATTATTATAGGTACTATCTCTACAATTTTCACTTCTTTTAAACTATCTATTTTCTTTGGATTGTTTGTTAAGAGCTTTATCTTTTTTATATTAAAATATCTTAATATAAATTCAACTATTTCATAACTTCTCTCATCATCTCCAAATCCCAACTGATGGTTTGCTTCAACCGTATCAAGTCCTTTATCTTGCAAGGCATAAGCATTTACTTTATTTAGCAATCCTATGTTTCTACCTTCTTGTCTAAGATATATCACCATCCCGTTTTCTCTCTCCATAGCCTTCAATGAGTACTCAAGCTGATCTCTACAATCACACTTAAGACTCCCAATAGCATCTCCGGTTAGACATTCACTGTGAACCCTTACCAAAGGCAAATCATTCAGCGGTTCTTTAAAAATTGCCAAATGTTCTTTCTCACCCTCTTTAAAGGCTATGATTTTAAACTCTCCAAATCTCGTAGGAAGCTTTGCTTTTTGTGAAATTTTTATATTTTTCATACTGCTTTATACTCTTTTTTGGTAAAATGTACCGAATTTTATCTAATTTAAGGAAAAAAGATGTTTAAAAGATTTAGAAGATTAAGAATTAATGAGAATTTAAGAAATCTGCTGACCCAAACAAGACTCGATATCAATGATTTCATGTATCCTCTTTTTGCAAAAGCAGGTAAAAATATAAAAATAGAGATAACCTCAATGCCGGGAGTCTTTCAAATGAGTCCAGATGAGATAGTAAAAGAGTGCGCCGAACTTAAAAAATTAGGATTGAAATCTATCATGCTTTTTGGTATTCCAGAAGTTAAGGACTCCATCGGAAGTGACGCACTTTGCGATCACGGCATCATAGCTACAACTATAAAAGAGATAAAAAGAACTCATCCCGATATATTTATAACTAGTGATCTTTGCTTTTGCGAATACACAGACCATGGGCATTGTGGCATACTTGATATGGGTATAGAAAGTGTTGATAATGATGCAACTTTAAAGATTTTAGCAGAACAAGCAATAATCCATGCAAAAGCCGGAGTTGACATGATTGCACCTAGTGGCATGATGGATGGAATGATAACAGCTATCAGAAAAGCTTTGGATGATGCGGGTTTTATCAATCTTCCCATTATGAGTTATTCTACCAAATTTGCAAGCAGTTATTATGGACCTTTTAGAGATGTTGCCGAATCAGCACCTAGTTTTGGAGATAGAAGAAGTTATCAAATGAATCCTGCAAACAGATTTGAAGCTATAAATGAATCTGTTGAAGATGAAAAAGAAGGAGCAGATATACTTATGGTAAAACCGGCTCTTGCATATATGGATATCATAAGAGATATAAGAGAAAATACAAGTTTACCTCTTGCGGTTTACAATGTAAGCGGGGAATACTCAATGCTTAAAATAGCTGGTAAAACAGGTCTTATAGACTATGATAAAGTCATGATGGAAACACTACTTGGTTTTAAAAGAGCCGGAGCGGATATCATCATAACTTATCATGCAAAAGAGGCGGCTAAGATACTAAAAACCCTTTAAAAACATTAGACTTGTTGCGATATAAGGATATATCGCAACAAGTCTATTTTAATAAAGTTTATAAAAATCATCCAAAAGTGTATCTATGGTTAAATCATGCTCATCTAAAAAGTTGTTTAAGTATTTTAAAGAGCCTTCCATGCCTTCAGTTTTTTCTATTTCAGTTAATTTTTTATAAATTGGCAACAAAACATCAGTAACTTTATTGGAAATTGTTTTTCTATAAGCTGTATATCCTACAACTTTTTTTGTATTTATATCTCTTTTAAAGTCAAAATGAGTAAAAACCCAGTAATATCTACCGTCTTTTGCCAGGTTTTTAATAGCAAGATTTATATTTTGTTCCTTTTTTAATCTATCCCAAAGTATTTTAAATGCGATTTTAGGCATATCCGGATGTCTTACTATATTGTGAGGCTGTCCTATTAACTCTTCTCTTGAATACTTTGAAATTTCTGCAAAGTAATCATTACAACCTGTTATGATACCTTTTAAATCTGTATCACTTTCTATATATTTAGTGTTATCAAGAATTATTTGTTCATCAATAGGTTCAGGTTTTTGCATACTGTATCCTTTAAATTATTATTTTGTATTATACATAAAAATTACTTAGTTTACAACACAATGAATGGATTATTAACTTATTTTTAGATATTATTAGATATTATATGTTCTTTTTTAAGAGAGGTGGATTGATTATGAAACATTTTTTAACTATAAACGACTTTACAAAAGATGAGCTTTTAGAGATATTGGATATTGCAATAGAAGTTAAAAACGAAACAAAAGAAGGTAAATATATTCATAGAATGAAAGATAAATCACTTGCTATGATATTTGAAAAATCAAGCACAAGAACAAGAGTAAGTTTTGAAGTAGGAATGACTCAACTTGGAGGTCATGCTCTTTTTTTAAGTTCAAACGATACCCAACTTGGAAGAGGCGAGCCTTTACAAGACACCGCAAGAGTCATCAGCAGCATGGTAGATATGGTTATGATACGAACATACAGGCAAGATGACTTAAATAAGTTTGCATCATTTTCAAAAGTACCAGTTATCAATGGTTTAACTGATGAATTTCATCCTGTCCAACTGATGGCTGATTATATGACAATGATAGAATTTGGAAAATCTAATAATCCAAAAGTAGCATATATTGGAGATGGCAACAATATGGCACACTCTTGGCTTATGCTTTGCTCCAAATTAGGATTTGAATTAAGAATTGCTACTCCAAAAGGATATGAAGTTGATAGAGATATTTTGAATATTGCAAAAGAAAATGCAAAACTAAGCGGAGCGAAGATAATCACAAGCAATGACCCCAAAGAAGCTGTTAAAAATGTAGATGTTGTAACTACTGACACTTGGGCATCAATGGGACAAGAAAATGAGAAAATAAAAAGAGAAAAAGATTTTCAAGGATATGAAGTAGATACAAATCTAATGAATTTAGCCAGAAAAGATGCTATATTTTTACACTGCCTGCCAGCATACAGAGGACAAGAAGTAAGTGATAATGTTATAGAAAGTAAACAAAGTGTTGTTTTTGAAGAAGCCCAAAACAGACTCCATGCCCAAAAAGGTATCATGATTTGGCTTGATAGACAAAGATGATAAAATGAAAGAAAAAATACAAAATGGCATAGATAAAATAAATCTAATCTCAAAAAAAATGGGATTTGACAATTCGCATGAAAAGACTATCATTAACCAAGAAGATACTGAATATCCAGACAAAAAACTCTTAACGCTCCAAAGTGGGGATTGGAATGCAAATGAGCCTTGGTTTATTATAGATAAAAATGATAAAATTCATACAATGATTTCTATAGATACTTTTTTGCAAATAATACAATCTTTGCAAAAAGCACAAGAAGAAAACTTTAACCTTAAACTTGAAAAAACAATATGGCAAAACATTCCATTAGACTTCAACGATGTGTGGACTGTTGCAATGACTGAAGTCAAAAAACAGATAGGAAATTCCAAAGATAAAAAAACTATAGGTATAAATACTGAAAAAATTGTACAAGATATCAAAAAAAAATATCCTAATTTATTTCTCAATTTAGATATGTATTTACCACCAAATTTAAATGGGGAGATAACATGAACATAGATTTTGAAAAATTTGCAAAATACTCAAAACCGGGTCCCAGATATACAAGTTATCCTACGGCACCGGAATTTGACGATAGTTTTGATGATACTACATACGAAAAAGAATTGTTGTCTCAAGATAAAAAAAGACCGCTTTCTCTTTATTTTCATTTACCTTTTTGCAGATCGGCTTGTTATTTTTGTGGTTGCAATGTAGTTTATACCTCAAAAGATGAAAAAAAAGTCAGATATATTGACTATCTCGAAAAAGAATTAAATATCCTGGTTAAATACTTAGATACTTCAAGAGAAGTTATACAGCTGCATTTTGGTGGGGGAACTCCTACTTTTTTTGATGCAAAACAACTTCAAAAAATTATATCTCTTATAAAAAACAAATTTAAAAATTTTTCAAAAAATGCGGAAATAAGCTGTGAGATTGATCCAAGATATTTAACTCAAGGCCAATTAGATGTTCTTATCGAAAATGGTTTTAACAGAATCAGCTTTGGCGTCCAAGACTTTAACCATAAAGTGCAAGAAGCAGTTCATAGAATACAACCGTATGAAGTAACACAAAATACAGTAGATATGGCGAGAAAAGCGGATATAACATCGATAAATATGGACTTAATATACGGATTACCGTATCAAACATTAGATACTTTTAAAGATACGCTTAAAAAAGCACTTACATTAAATCCGGATAGATTTGCTATATTTAATTATGCTCATGTTCCATGGATGAAAAAAACTATGAGAAAAATCGATGAAACAACTTTACCAGAACCTAGTGTAAAACTTGAGATTTTAAAATATACTATTGATTTCCTAACTTCCAACGGCTATAAGATGATAGGCATGGATCATTTTGCCAAACCAGAAGATGAACTCTTTTTAGCTATACAAAAAGGAGAACTTCACAGAAATTTTCAAGGATATACTACAAAAGGCGGTGCCGATCTTATAGGCATTGGTCTTACCAGTATCGGTGAAGGCATTTCTCATTATGTGCAAAACCATAAAGATATGAAAAAGTATGAAAAAGCTATAGAAGAAGGAAAACTTCCTGTCCAAAGAGGTATCAAGCTAAATACTGATGATATCATAAGAAAGTCCGTTATTATGGAGCTTATGGCAAATTTTAGACTTGATATAAAAAGAATTGAGAAAGAGTTTGGTATAAATTTCAAAGAGTATTTCAAAGATGCAATAGAAGGTTTAAAAGAGTTTGAAAAAGAGGATCTTCTTAGCATTGATGATGATTTTATAAAAGTTAGCTATACAGGTTCAATGCTTGTAAGAAATATCGCTATGCCATTTGATGCTTACTTGAAGAAAATACCACCGGAAAAAAGAAAATTTAGTAAAACTGTTTAAACTATAAGAATAACTGACCTTACGCACTATAATGAGCAAAGCTCTTTAAAGTGGCAGGAACTAAAGTTCCTACAGCCCCTTTGAAGCTTACGAAAAGTAGGACTTTTCGATAAAAGAGTGTGTAAGGTCAGAAAATAATACAACGGGGAAATAATGGGAAAAATGATTTTTACAGATGTCAGTGATGAATGCATAAAATGTGGAAAATGCATACCTACTTGTACTATTCACAATGTAAATGCTGATGAGGTAACAAGTCCAAGAGGTTTCTTAGATCTTCTTGGGGCATACCAAAAAGGCGATTTAGAACTTGATAAAAATGCAAAAGATATTTTTGAAAGTTGTTTTTTGTGTACAGCTTGCACAGAAATTTGCCCAAATGACTTACCAGTTGATATGGTTATAGAACAAGTAAGAAACGATATACGAAAAAAATATGGTTTGGCTTGGTATAAAAGAGCTTTCTTTTTCCTTCTAAGACATAGAAAAATCATGGATTTTATGGCAAAAATGGGATATGTATTTCAAACATGCGGATTTAAAATCCAGGAAAAACAAGAATCAATGAAACCCAGATTTTCTCTTCCCATTATAAAAAAGGATAGATTTTTGCCATCAGCCAAGTCAAAAACTTTTTTAAATTCATATCCAGAAAATATAAATGAAAAACGAAAAACGAAAAACGAAAAACGAAAAAGAGTTGCCATTTTTATAGGATGTTTGGCAAATTATACATATACAAATATCGGTAATAGCCTGGTAGAGATACTAAAAAGCTTAAATTGTGATATTTTTATACCCAAAAAACAACTTTGTTGTGGCGCTCCTGCCTATTTTACCGGTGATTTTGATACGGTTGATTATCTTGCAAAACATAATATAGAGTATTTTGAAAGTTTTATTGATGAAGTAGATGCTATCATAATACCGGAGGCTACTTGTTCAGCAATGCTAAAAAATGACTATCTTCATTATTTTCACGATCAACCCAAATGGCAAGAAAGAGTAAAAAAATTAAATGGTAAAATATTTATGGCAACACAATGGCTTGAAAAAGAGACAAATCTCAGCGAGATTTTAGAGAAAAAAAATAAAAAGATGAGTCAAATTGTAACTTACCACGATCCTTGTCATGCAAAAAAAATGCAAGGTATATACAAAGAACCGCGAAACCTCATAGGCAAGAATTACACTATTAAAGAGATGGATGACCCAGATAAATGCTGTGGCTTTGGTGGAGTAACCATGCAGAGTGAAAAATTTGACTTGGCATTTAGAGCGGGTTTACCAAAAGCTGCTATGATTGATGAAAGTGGAGCTGATATAGTTAGTGCTGAGTGCAGTGCATGTAGAATGCAAATAACAAATTCTCTGCACTACAATGATTCTAAAGTTATCTTTAAAAATCCTATAGAATTGATAGCAAATGCTTTAAAAGAAAAGGAAACAGATTGAATTACTGGAACCATATTTATCAACACTTCTCCCCAATAGCTTTTAGTTTATTCGGTATAAATGTACATTGGTACGGTATAATGTATGTTTTAGCACTATTATCAGCTTTATATACAGCTAAGTGGATAGTAAAAAAAGATCAATTACCTATATCTCAAAGTGAGCTTGATAATTACTTTATATGGGTAGAAATAGGAGTTATTTTAGGTGCAAGACTTGGATATATTATATTTTATGACCCGCATACAAGCTTTTATTTTACTCACCCCTGGCAGATATTCAATCCCTTCATGGATGGAAAATTTGTAGGTATCAGCGGCATGAGCTACCATGGGGCTGTTATAGGATTTTTAATAGGTTCATACTTGTATGTCAAAAAATATAAAGTAAATTTTTGGTCATTGTTAGATATCGTAGCCATAGCAGTTCCTCTTGGATACACTTTTGGAAGAATTGGAAACTTTTTAAATCAAAGACTCATAGGAAGAGTTACCAGTGAGCCTTGGGGGATATATATTGATGGCACACTAAGATACCCTTCTCAACTATTTGAGGCATTTTTAGAGGGAATTTTGATATTTATAATTCTCTTTTTATACAGAAAACATAAGAAGTTTGACGGAGAACTTATTATTTTATACGGAATACTGTATGGTATAGCCAGATTTATCGCTGAATTTTATAGGCAACCAGATATTCAGCTCGGTTTTATTTGTTGTGGCTGGATGACAATGGGGCAAGCCCTGTCCATTATAATGGTAGTAATATCAGCAATTTTTTATATTTGGAAATCAAAAAGTATAAAAAATTAATATCAACATGTTTGGTTAATGTTTAAAATATCTTATAATTAATCACCTGACCCCTAAAATATTAAAAATAAATATTTATTAAAAAAATATTTATTTTATAAAGAGTAGAATACACTTATCTATTACTAAGTACTTTTATAATATTTTAAAATATTTAGAATTGTTGCTTGGTAAAATTATATTAAAGGATTTGCTTTGGAAAATGCTGACATTATTGAAAGCTTAACAGGTGTAAGCAAGGAAAGGAAAAAAAGCAGACTTCCTGCAAAACTTGATTTTTATCAAAGTGCAACAGGAGTGTTTCTTGGTCTGTTTATGTGGGCACATATGATTTTGGTGTCATCTATCTTATTGGGCAATAACGCCATGTATGATGTTACAAAAATGTTTGAGGGTAAATTTTTGTTTGGCGAAGGCTATCCTGTGATAGTCAGTATTGCTGTATTTATTGTATTTGTTATTTTTATATTGCATGCGGGGCTTGCTATGAGAAAATTTCCAGATAATTACAAGCAATATAAAAATTTTAAAACAAATATGAACCTTTTGCAACATGATGATACCAAATATTGGTTTATACAGGCATATACAGGCTTTGCAATGTTTTTTTTGGGATCAATCCATTTATACACAATGATGGTTCAATCAGACAAAATAGGACCGTATGCCTCAAGTGACAGGATTGTTAGTGGATGGTATTGGCCATTATATATTTTATTACTTTTAGCAGTAGAATTCCACGGAGCAATAGGTCTTTACAGAGTCAGTGTCAAATGGGGATGGTTTGATGGTAAAAATCCAAGAGAAACAAGAGCCAATCTCAAAAAAGCAAAAAAAGTTGTAACTGTGATATTTTTAACTTTAGGAGTATTGTCTTTGGCAGCTTACATTAAGATAGGAATTGGACATGAGGGGCGAGTCGGACAAATGTACACTCCGACTTCATCAATATCAATCCAATATAATCAAAATAAAAAGGTAGCATGAAATGAAGATTAAATATTGTGATGCATTAGTGATTGGTGGAGGGCTTGCCGGACTTAGAGCAGCAGTTGTTGCTCAAAAAAGAGGCATAAGTACAACTGTTCTTTCATTGGTACCGGTAAAAAGATCACACTCAGCAGCAGCTCAAGGCGGTATGCAAGCGAGTATTGCCAACTCTAAAATGAGCCGTGGTGACAATGAAGATATCCATTTTAGTGATACAGTTAAAGGAAGTGATTGGGGATGTGATCAAAAAGTTGCAAGAATGTTTGTAACAACCGCTCCAAAAGCTGTAAGAGAACTAGCTACTTGGGGGGTACCCTGGACAAGAATCCAAAAGGGTCCAAGATCTGCTATCATAAATGCACAAAAAACAACTATAGTTGAAGATGATGATGCCCACGGACTAATCCATTCAAGAGATTTTGGCGGAACCAAAAAATGGAGAACTTGTTATACAAGTGATGGTGTTGGACATACAATGCTTTTTGGTGTTGCAAATGAAGCATTAAAAGAGGATGTAAATATAGAAGACAGAAAAGAAGCTATTTCTCTTATTCATAAAAACGGTAGGTGCTATGGAGCAATCGTAAGAGACCTGACAACAGGAGAACTTAGTGCTTATGTTGCAAAAGGAACTCTCGTAGCGACAGGCGGTTACGGAAGAATTTATCAAAATACAACAAATGCCGTTATCTGTGAAGGGATAGGTCAGGCTATGGTACTTGAAGCAGGCGGGTATTTGGGAAATATGGAAGCTGTTCAGTTTCATCCTACTCCTATAGTTCCCTCAGGAATTCTTTTAACAGAGGGTTGCCGAGGTGATGGTGGGCTTCTTAGAGATGTTGATGGACACAGGTTCATGCCAGATTATGAACCTGAAAAAAAAGAGTTGGCAAGTCGTGATGTTGTCAGTAGAAGAATGATGGAGCATATAAGAAAAGGCAAAGGAGTTCCTTCTCCTTATGGAGATCATCTCTGGCTTGATATATCTATATTGGGACGAGAACATATAGAGAAAAATTTAAGAGATGTTCAAGAGATAGCTAAAACATTCAATGGAATAGACCCTGCTGATGAGGGTAGAAAGGGTTGGGTTCCGGTTCGTCCTATGCAACACTACTCAATGGGTGGCATCAGAGTAAAACCAACTGGTGAGAGTCAAAATATATCAGGTCTTTTTTCCTGCGGTGAAGCAGCTTGCTGGGATCTTCACGGGTTTAACAGACTTGGAGGAAACTCTATGGCTGAGACTGTTGTATCGGGAATGATCATAGGAAATTATTTCACCGATTATTGTGAATCACATGAACTTGATATTGAAACTGAAGTTATAGAAACATTTTTAAAACAACAAGATGAGTATCTTGACGAAATATTATCTAGAAAAGATGG
>WFMT01000136.1 GCA_015488975.1 Campylobacteraceae bacterium
ACAACTTTGCCGTCAATTTCAATAACATCATCTTTAGCCATACAACCTCCTTTCGTTTAAAATAAAATATAAATCATAATTTTTATTCATACTTTAGTGCTTACAACTCATCATCGCATACACTTAGTATTTCAGCTTTATTATTAACAATTGCGATACAATGTTCATAATGCGAACCTCTAAGCCCATCATCCGAAACTACAGACCATTTGTCTTTTAATATCTTTGCATGTCCACTTTTTTGACATATCATAGGTTCAAGACAAAATACCATACCGTTTTTTATTTTTGGACCAGCTTTTTGATTAGAGCCTTCTAAATAATTTGGAATTTCTGGTTCTTCATGTGGCTTTTTTCCGATTCCATGTCCACAAAACCCTTTCAAAGGAATAAAACCTTTTGAATAGATAAACTGTTCAATCTTGTAACTTAACTCTTTAAATCTCATTCCAACTTTTATATTATCAATTGCATACATCAGTGTATTGTATGAGCAGTCAATCAATGCTTGATCCTGCCTTGAGATATCGCCAATACCTATTGTTATAGCTGCATCACCAAAAAATCTATCAAGTTCAACACCTATGTCAAGCCCTAATATATCTGAATTTTTGATTATAGTTTCATCTGGAATTCCATGTATTATAACTTCATTTAAAGAAGTACAAACTCCGGCAGGGAAGCCATATAAGCCTTTAAAAGCAGGTTTTGCGCCTGCAAATCCAGCTATATACTCTTCTCCTGCTTTATTTATATCAAACAAACTCATACCAGGCTTAACAATAGAGTTTAAATATTTTAAAGTTTTTGCAACAATCTTATTTGCTGCTCTCATTTTCTCAATTTCAGCAGGTTTTTTTAAAGAAATTGCCATTAAAGTCCAACTGCACTCAGGGTTTCATATTTACCCATATATATTTGTGCCTCAATGCTTCTCATAGTATCTAATGCAACTTGAACAACTATTAAAACTGCCGTTCCGCCAAAATAAAATGGTACTCCCATAAACTTAACTAACATCCAAGGAAGAGTCGATATGACTGCCAAATAAATAGCGCCCCAAAATGTTAATCTACTAGCAACCTCATTTAAAAATAAAGCGGTTGAGCTACCGGGTCTTACACCTGGTATAAAACCGCCTTGTTGTTTTAAATTATCTGATATATCTTTTGAATTAAATGCAATAGAAGCATAAAAATATGCAAAGAATATAACAAAAGCAAACATCAAGGTATTAAAAAAGAAGCTATTAGGACTTAAAAAGTCTTTTATTGCTATTACATATTTGTTTGTACTTGCTTGAAGCAAAGTTGAAGGAAACATAAGTATGGCTGAAGCAAAAATAGGTGGAATAACTCCACTTAGATTCAGTTTTATAGGTATGTAATTCATTACTCTTTTATTTTGATTCTCCATCATTATCTTTCTCGAATATGAAACAGGGACTCTTCTTTCTCCAAGCTCAATATAAATGATAAATCCAACCGTTGCAATAATGATAACAAGCATTGCAATGACAACCAAAAAGTTTAATTCGCCAGTATTTACAAGGTTTATAGTGCCACCAATAGCCGTAGGAATACCAGAAACAATACCTGCAAAAATTATCAAACTTATACCATTGCCAACACCTCTTTGCGTAATTTGTTCACCAATCCACATCAAAAGCATGGTGCCAGTTAGCATTGAGATTGCTGCTATTGGAATAAAAACATCCATACTGATCATAATCGCACTCTCGCCTCCGCGTCCTGTTAAACTTTGAAGTCCTATTGAGACACCGATTGCTTGAACTATTGTTATGACTACAGTTGCGTATCTTATTATTTGCATGTATTTTTCCATACCGTCTCTCTCTTTTTTCATCTTTCCAAGAGCCGGAAATGTTGCTGCCAATAATTCAAATATAATCGAAGCGGTAATATAAGGCATAATACCCAAAGATATTATACTAAGTCTCTGAGCAGCTTTTCCACTAAACATATTAAACATTCCAAGGGCATTATTACTGTTTGTATTAAAAAATTCTTTTACAACATCAATATTTACCCCGGGAACTGGGACATAAGCTAAAATTCTATATGCAAATAAAAATCCTAATGTTATAAGAATCTTATTTGTCAACTCTTTACTCATTAATTTCTCCTTAAAAAATTACCAAAACAAAAGTAAAATCTTCTTTATTCTGCTTGGTAGACACTATTTACCGCTTGTTGTTATTCTATCATCTTTTATTTTTGAGGCAAGATCTTTTGCCCCATTGCCAATCAATTTTATTTTTACAACGCTACTTTGAATTTTATGAACTTTCTTGATATTTTCAAAAGTTATCTCTTCTAATTCTGCAACTTTTGTAAGTTTATTAATATTGATAACATAAGGCTTGACTATTTTTGTGGTAAAACCTACTTTTGGTAATCTTCTTTGAAGCGGTTGCTGCCCACCTTCAAAACCTCTTTTTCTACTATATCCTGTTCTACTTTTTTGACCGTTTGAGCCTCTTGAAGCAGTTTTTCCCATACCGCTTCCTTGTCCTCGACCTACTCTTTTTTTCTTAAAAGTAGAATTTTCTGGTTTTTCTAAATTGTGTAATGCCATATCTCTTCCTTTATCTATTTGAGCATACTAAGAGCTTTTATCGTAGCTCTTACAACATTTGCAGCATTATTTGAACCAAGTGATTTTGTCAAGATATCTTTAATTCCTGCCAATTCTACAACAGGTCTTGTAGCACCACCGGCTATTATACCTGTACCTTCACTGGCAGGTTTTAAAAGTATCCTGCTGGCATTAAATTTTACTTCAATATCATGTGAGATTGTTGAACCATTAATCTTGATATCTATTATGTTTTTAAATGCATCGTCAACAGATTTCTTTATTGCATCTGGTACTTCCTTTGCTTTTCCAAAACCATAGCCTACATGACCTTTTTTATCACCAATAACTACCAAAGCAGTAAATCTGAATCTTCTACCACCTTTAACAACTTTAGCAACTCTCCCTATATTTACGATTACTTCTTCGAAGTCTTCTCTGTTATATTTTTCCATTAGTTCCTCTTTATTACAACTTAATGCCATGCTCTCTTAAAGCATCTGCAAATGAAACAATCACACCAATATACTGATATCCGTTCCTATCAAGCACAACATTTTCTATACCTTTTTGCTTAAGATTCTCGGCAAATATTTTACCAATTTCTTTAGCACTTTGCTCATTTGATTTTAAATTCAATTTTTTACCATCAACTGCACAAAGAGTAACTCCGTTTACATCATCAATAGCTTGAGCATAAAGCCTTCTGTTTGATTTATAAACAGTGATTCTAGGAATTGACGAAGTTCCGCTAATTTTACCCCTAATTCTTCTTTTTCTTTTTATTCTTAGGGCATTTTTTTGTTTTAATATTTTATTTCTCATTTTATTACCTTTTATTATTTACCGGTTTTTCCGGCTTTTCTGATAATTGTTTCTTCTACATATTTGACGCCTTTGCCTTTATATGGCTCAGGAGGTCTAAAACTTCTTATATCAGCTGCAACCTGTCCAACTACTTGTTTATCATCACCTTTTATAGTAACAATATTCTTTTCAACATTTATAGTTATATTTTTTGGAAAATCATAATTTATAGGATGAGAAAAACCTAAACTTAGCTCTAAAGTATTACCTTTTACAGCAGCCTTATA
>WFMT01000137.1 GCA_015488975.1 Campylobacteraceae bacterium
AAAAACGGTAAATTCTGTAAAAGTTTTGAAACTATAGTTTTTGAATATTATTTTGGAAATAACAGTAAAAAAAAGCAAATAAAAAAGCAAATAAAAGAAGAATACAAAAATCAAATCCTACTGTATGCAAAAAAACTAAAACTTAAAAGTATCAATGCAGACTCTCATCAACACTATCACACAATACCTTTCATAGCTGATATCTTAGTAGAATTATCGAAAGAATTGGATATAAGGTTTTCTTATATCAGAGTTCCAAAAGAGCCATTTTTTATAAATATCAACTCTTTTAGGGATTTAAAAAATTATTTCGGATTAAATATTATAAAACATTTTTTGCTAAATTTTTTATCAACAGGACTTGCAAAAAAGCTTGAAAAAAATAGTATAGATTATAGTGAAATGTTTGTCGGAGTTTTATTTACTGGCAATATGACTTTTAAATCCATCAAAAAAGCATTAGCAGCTAATAAACAATTTCAAAATATTGAGATACTGCTTCATCCTGCATATCTCTCAGACAAAGAAGAGAAAAACTGGAAAAATGATAAATTTAAAGAATTTTACACAAATAAAAACAGAAAAAATGAGATGAATATTTTACTCTCAAATGAATTTAAAAATTTCATAGAACACTTAAAGGAAAAAAATGAGCAAACAAGTTAGGAATTTAACTATATTATTTTGGACTATAATACTCTCAAGATTTATTTTTACAGTATTTCTTCCACTAACTGACACAACAGAAGCTAGATATGCAAACACCGCACTCATAATGGCAAAGATAAATGACTGGATTACACCATATTATGATTATCATGTGCCTTTTTGGGGCAAGCCTCCTCTTGCTTTTTGGTTTCAGGCACTCTCGTATAAAATATTTGGAATTGCTGATTTTGTTCCAAGATTTCCATCACTTCTTATAACTTTGGCAACAGCCTGGCTTATTTATAAACTATTAATCACATTTTACAACAAAACAACAGCAATGCTCGCTATCGTTATCTACTCTAGCATGTCTCTTGTTTATGCGCTAAGTGGGGCTGTTATAACTGATCCGTATTTGACATTTGGTACCACTTTGTCTTTAGTCTCTTTTTTAATGGTTATAAATAATCATAAGAAATATTGGAATTATCTATTTTTTATAGGTACCGGTCTTGGCATACTTACAAAAGGACCTTTGGCTTTAGCAATAGTAGGTGGAGTGATAACCTTATGGATACTTTTATCTTTCAAAAAAAGAATAGCCATGCTTAAAAGCTTCCCTTGGATAAGAGGCATAATCTTAATGCTTCTTATATCAGTGCCTTGGTATCTTATAGCAGAACATAAAACTCCTGGCTTTTTGTACTATTTTATAGTAGGTGAAAATCTAAGCAGATTTATAGACACGGGGTGGCACGGAGATAAGTATGGATATGTTCACAAACATTTTCGAGGAGTTATTTGGATAATGTGGCTGGTAGCTTCATTGCCATGGGGAGTCAGTGCCTTGGTGATAGGCTATAGGAATATTATCAATAAAGTAAAACGAAGTGCCTTAATACAAGAATTAAAAAAAGACAATATATCATTTTTTGTAATTTGGATGCTATTTTTAATGCTCTTTTTTACACTTGGAGGAAATGTTATCTGGACTTATGTGCTTCCTTCACTTCCTGGACTTGCCATAGTTTTAGCACTCTATCTAAACAGAGAAAATGGCAAATATCTTGAAAATTATAAAAAATTTATAAGAATAAACTCATTTTTTATACCTGTGGTATCTCTAATAGCTCTATTTTACATATTATACAATCCAAGTTCTGTAAAAACAGAGAAATTTTTAATAGCCAAATATAAATCAATTTCCAATCATGCACCTATATACTTTTTGATAAGAAAATCTTTTTCAGCAACATACTATATGGATAGAGAATTAAATCCAATATCACTTAAAAAATTGAAAAAAATAGAGCAAGAGGCAAAATCAAACTATTTTGTAGTCGTAAATAAAGATGACTTATCAAAAATCAAAAATGAAGGATTAAAGAAGATTTTTACAAGTGATAAATATGTTTTATATGAGGGCAAATAAGTATAAGATTTTTCATTTTTGTTTCATCTTAGCATCATAAACTTGCATTTAAATTTTGCAAGGAGAAGGTGATGACAAAACAACAGGTTTTAAACAGAGTAGCCGGGTTGAGCATATTTTTTTGGATTATTAAAATCCTCTCAACAACAGTGGGTGAAACAGCAGCTGATTTTGTAAATGTAAATTTAGGATTTGGACTTACAAACACTACTTTACTTATGGGGGCGATAACTGTATTATCGGTATTGTGGCAACTTAAACTGAAAAGATACTATGCTCCCGCATATTGGTTTCTAATCGTAATGATGAGTATCGAGGGAACCTTAATCACAGATATGCTTGTAGATAAATTTGGTATTTCTCAAATAACTTTGGATATAATTTTTACCATAGCAATGTTGGCAATATTTTATCTTTGGTATAAAGCAGAAAAAACACTATCTATTCATGAGATAGATAACAATGCGAGGGAAATATACTATTGGATAATTGTTTTGACTACTTTTGCACTTGGAACAGCAGTTGGAGACACTGTATCTGAGCATTTAAGTTTTGGATATTTGCATTCGTTGATTTTGTTTGGCTCTATTTTTTTTATAGCTTATGGGTTACATTTAAAAAAGATATTAAGCGGTGTCAGTGCATTTTGGATCGCATTTATAGTCACAAGACCTATTGGTGCATCATTAGGTGATCTTTTGATACAAATGCCAAAAGATGGTGGGCTTGGTATCAACAATGGCATTGTAAATATAGTCTTCTTTTCTATAGTTATTGGACTTACGGCATACTTAAATATAACTAAAGTAGATGTTGAGATAGAGAAAAAATAAATATTCTTATAAAAATTTATTGAAGGATCAGGTTTAAATATGATTCTTCAATATCCTACTTATTTTTCATTTTTGTTTCATCTTGATGCAATATTATATGATAACTGACTTTACGCACTATAATGAGCAAAGCTCGTTATAGTGGCAGGAACTCAAAGTCCCTACAACCCTTTGAAGCTTGCGAAAAGTAGGACTTTTCGAGAAAAAAGTGCGTAAGATCAGATGATAACTCTATTATAATATAGGAGATTGAAGATGAATAGATTTGGAATCAGACAATTTTATTTGATTATTATCATGCCAATTATTAGCTTTGCCAACTTAAACTTGACACTACCACAATATATTGAGAAAGTAAAAAAAAGAAATCTAAATATTAACATTGCATTGAAAGAGATGAAAATCAGCTATTCAAGATTAAAAAAATTAAATTCTAATCTCAAAGCAAGAAAAAAACCAAATATCGAATTTGGCAGTGAATATCAAAAACAGCACAAAGGCATCACTACGCTAAATACACTAAAAAACAGTATTACTCTAAGCTACAACCTCTCTTATTTGGTAAAACAAAATAATTTATCTCAAATTTTTATCACTAAGGCAAAAAGATTAAAAAGAGATATTGTTATCGCATCTTTGGTGTATCAAGCAAAAACATACTATTATAATTTTATGAGATTAAAGCAAGAGATTAAAGCAATGTATAAAAATGAGCTTCTTTTGCGACATTTTAGGTTGATTACCATAAAACTCATAGATGCACAACTCAAGTTAAAAAGCGATCTTTATAAAGTAGAAAATGAGATAAATATGGTTAAAAACAAGATTTTATCCAAAAAAAATTCTCTTATTTTGCAAAAATACTCTTTGATGTCTCTAATGTATGCAAAAATAACAGATAATGAAAACTTTTTAGATATAAAGTATTATAAAGCAAACACTCCTTTGTCGACTCTATCTAATATTGAAAAAAACTCCCCTCAAATAAAAAGTTTAGAGCTTCAATTCAAAGCTGCCTCTTCTAAAAACAAAGCTATAAACACAACTCTTTATCCTACGCTGTATTCATCCTTAGAACAACAAAATGATTGGCCAAATAGCGGAAAAGCTCAATATAACTTCATTGTAGGCATCAAGATACCTCTTTTTGGCAATGACACGACAAAATATGATAATCAGATAATAAAATTGCAAGCTAACAAAAAAAAGCTGGAACTTATAAAGATAAAGGAAGAGATAAAATTTGAAATTAAAAAATTATTGAAAGAAATAAAGTTCAATAAGCAATTTTACAAAAGCTACAAAGACACTTATGCCCATCAAGAAAAAACATTAAAAATGCTAAAGATTGAATATGAAAGTGGCTTAATCTCAAACATTGCCGAGATTGTAAATATGCAAAAAGATATGCTTTCAACAAAACTTAAAATGATAGAAATATTTTATGATAACAAAATAATTTTGGCAAAACTACAATACTATAATGGAGATAAGATATGAAGATAACAGTAAACATGAAAATAATATTTTGCTTAATATTGCTATTTGGTACAGTTTTTCTTAATGCAGACAACAACAATGCAATGCCTGTAAAAATTGAAAAAGCAAAAAAGCATATTTTGATAAATTCCATTAATGTCTTTGGAGCAATAAAAAGCGACAGCTCAGCCAATATCAATGTTTCGACCCTATTTGACGGAATCATAACCAATAAATACTATACAATAGGCGATATAGTAAAAAAGAATGCGCTTTTGGCAGTAATAAAAACAAAAAAGGCTAAAATGCTATCTAATATAGGAGGATATCATATAAAAGATATCAAAATTTTAGCACCTATTAGTGGATATGTTGTAAAAGATTCTATCTCAATCGGAAGCATTATAACTCCTGGCATGCCTATAGCCCACATAGTATCCAATAAAAACAAATATATTTTAATCACTATACCAAATAAATATGCAAAACAGATAAAAATAGGCTTGAAAGCCATAATCAAATGCAATAAAAATAAATACCATACAAAAATTATAAAAATCATACCGATAAGTGATCCTTTAAATAACACTTTTAAAGCTATAGGAAAAGTAAAAAGTAAAGATTTGTATATTGGAAATATTTGTGAAACTACAATAATACTTAATAAAAAAAATGTACTTGCCCTAAAAAGAAATGCTGTTTTATCAAAAGGCGATAAAAAAATTGTGTTTATCATAAAGGGCGATATCGCAAGTGAAACAGTTGTAAAAATTGGAATAAAAACTGATAAATATATCGAGATAATATCAGGTGTTGCACAAGGAGATGATGTCGCGATATTGGGCAATTATGAGTTATCTGACAAAATGAGGATAAGGGTTATAAAGTGAACAGTTTTATACAAGGAATACTTAAGAATAAAACCCCAATACTCTTTATAGTTTTATCAATAATTATAGTAAGTGGTTATAATATTTTCTCAATCAGCCAATCAGTATTTCCAAAAGTTGCTTTCCCTCAAATAAAAATCAAAATTGACAGAGGTTTTGTACCTCTTAAACAGATGCAGATGCAAGTTACAAAACCTCTTGAAGACAGACTCTACACTATAAACGGCATTAAACGGATAGATTCTAAAACTTATCAGGGCGTTGCAAAACTGAGCTTGACTTTTGGATGGAACACAAACCTAAATCTTGCTTATCAAATAATACTTACAAAAGTAAGTGAAGTAACATCATCCTTACCTAAAAACAGTAAGATAAAGATAGTTAAAATGACTACAAGTGCCTTTGCAGTCGAAGGCTACAGTTTATATTCAAACACCATTCCACTTTATAAACTTAAAGAATATGTGACCAATATGATAAAACCAAGCTTGGAAAGACTTCACGGAGTAAGCAAAGTAGAAGTTATAGGAGGAGTAAATAAAGAATACAGAGTTATTTTAAAACCAAATAAGCTTATAGAGTATCATTTAAACCCTCTTAAAGTTTTAAATACTATTAAAAAATCTAATAGTATAAAATTTATAGGTACGATAACTCAAGAGTACAAAATGTATCTTGGTATTAGTGACTATCAACTTAAAAATATAAATGATATAAAAAATACGGTTTTAAAAACTATAAATAACAAGATTGTATATCTAAAAGATGTAGCAAATATTAAATTAGAAGATACTGCCAATACTATCATAACCTCAACCAACGGATATCCCGCAGTTTTATTTAATATCATAAAACATCAAAATGCAAATGTACTTTCAGTATCCAAAGAGGTTGATAAAAGGTTAAATATATTAAAATCAAGACTACCCAAAGATGCGCACATATCAAAATGGTATGATTTGGCTCAATTTGTACAAAAATCCATAAATGGTGTCATATATAATCTTTTATTAGGTATGATAATAGTTTCTTTGGTAGTAATTTTGTTTTTAAAAAATATTAAAATGTCATTTTCACTTTTGATTTTTATACCGATTACTATGATAATATCTTTAATGATTATGAAGTATTTTGGTATGACACTAAATATCATGAGCTTAGGAGGAGTGACAGCAGCCCTTGGCATACTTGTGGATAATGCAAGTGTGATGGTTGAAAACATACAAAGATATTTTAATAAAGAAAAAGATATAAGTAGTGCAGTTATCAAAGGCACAAGTGAAGTGGTAAATCCTTTGATATTTGCCACTTTGACTACTATTGCAGTTTTTATACCATTGCTTCTTTTAAATGGAATAGCCGGGTTTTTTTTCAAATCAACTTCTATGGCAATAGTCATAACACTCAGCATATCACTACTGCTTTCAATATTTTTTATCCCCATTTTGATACATTATTTTTTTAAAAATGCTGATTTTATATTTAAAAAAGAGGTAAAATATACACTTTTACAAAGACTATATAAAAAAATTTTAAATAATGTTTTAAAGTTACCGGCTATAATTATTTTACTGAGCATAGCATTTGGAGGCTACTCAGTATATCTTTTTAACTCTCTGCCTACAAGTTTTTTACCAACTTGGGATGAGGGGACTTTTGTAATGGATCTTGACACACCTGTTGGGACTTCTTTAAAGGAAATGAAAAGAATAATAAAAGGTGTAGAAAAAGTTATCAAAAATACACCTGTCATTCAAACATACTCATCACAAATAGGAGATGCCGCAGTAAGGCCAAATGAGGCACATTTTTTTATGCATCCAAAAATCCAAACATCCAAAAATACTCTTTCAACCTTTGATATCATGGATAATCTTGAAAAAAAATTAATATCAAAATACCCTGAACTAAATGTAGATCTTCATCAAATATTACCGGATAGATTTATAGATTTTAGCGGAAAACAAAAAGCTGTTATAGTTCAACTTACGAGTTCAAATCAAAAAGATTTGATAACTTCTTACAAAATAATAAAAAATGATTTGAAAGGATTTGACTTTATCAAAAAAATAAAAGCAAAAGTTCCCGAAGATGCACCTTTATTTGATATATCATATAAAAAAGATATACTATCTCAAAAACATTTAAGTGAAAATTATATATCAAATCAGATAAAAATAGCCCTTAAAGGGGATATAGCTACAAAGATTTATCATGGCATTAAAACTGTACCCTTAAGAGTTATGTTTGCTAAAAAATATAGAAAATATATAGAAAAACTCAAAGATTTACCTATCTTTACGCAAAATGGTAAATATATACCGCTTGGAAATCTTGCAAATATTAAAATCAAAATGAGACCAAGAAGTGCTTACAGTCAAAATGGCATGCAAATAATAAAAATGGAAGTAAAAACAAACTCTAAGAATTTACAAAAAAATGTAAAATTAATAGAAGCAAAATTAAATAAATTAAAATTACCTCAGGATGTGGGAGTAGAGCTGGCAGGAGATTGGAAAAATCAGCAAAAATCTTTTAACCAGTTGCTTTATATAACTATTTTTGCAGCTTTTTTGATTTTTATACTACTGTTATGGCAGTTTAAAAAATATATTGTTGCTTTCATAGTGTTTTTGGGCGCTTTATTATCTTTGTCCTTTGTTATTTATGGACTTTATATAACAAAAACATCTTTTGATGTCTCAGCTTTTATAGGGCTCATTATATCACTTGGTATTGTGGTCAATAACGGGATATTGGTAGTAAGTTTTATAGAAAATATAAAACAAAAATCTTTAAGTATAAAGAGTGCCATTACAGAAGCTGCTACGCTAAGAGTAAGGGCTATCATGATAACATCCATTACTACAATAGGCGGTTTTTTGCCAATGGCTATGAAACTAGGTAATTCTGGAGGTATGTTGCAACCTTTGGCAGTAGCTGTTATATTTGGGCTAATCGGATCAATAATAATATCTCTTATTGTAATACCTTGTTTTTATATACTTCTTATAAAAAAATGATACAATTGAAATAATCAATGAGGAATAATATGTATAAAATTTTTTTTGCACTTCTACTGATATGTTTGCAAAATTCTTTTGCAAACCAGATTGATAAAACTATGCACAGATACTACAAAGTACCCGTAAAGCTTATTGAAAAATTTTATACACCTTTAGATAATAAAAATAATATTTTAATATTGTACCCAAAATCTAAATACAAAGCCCCATATCTTGGCTCAAAACTAATCTTTGTAAAAAAAGGGGTTAATTCTTTGGGGACATATAAATGGAATAAATCAAAACATATATATATAAATATCGATAACTCTAAAACATTAACATTAGACAAAATGATTTATATAATCATTCATGTCAAAAAATACAAAAAGAGTTTTACATTCAAAAAAGAGATAAGAAAATTAGACAAAAAACATTTATCAGAAAATATTTTAAAAAGTGTATTTCATACTTATGCTTCAGCGAAACCAGATTCAAATAAATTTGGATTTTATAAACAAATAATCTCCAAGTTAAAGAAGAAGCATCTTATTGGATTTAAAAATAAAGAATATTTTGTACTGCTTGACAGAGGCACTCAAAAAATTTATATATTTATGTATAACAAAATAAGTCGGTATAGATGGATTATGCAGTATATCGGAGCCGATAAAGTATCTTCAGGCAATCCGGCTTTAAATAGTAGAAACCACAGATTTTTTCAAACACCCTTGGCAGTATTTAATAGACAAAGATTTAAAAGAGGGGACTGGCATACTGATAAAAAAAATTTTGCAGAATACGGATACAAAGGAAATAGAATATATTATCTCGGAAAATATATCATACCGATTAAACATGGCACCAGATATAAAAGAGAAGTTCATTTAGCAATACATACAACCAACCCCATAGATATCTTGATGTTAGGTCATAAAGCTTCAAAAGGTTGCATAAGAATTACACCTGAGCTTAACAATATATTTAATAAAAGCGGGATCATTGACAATATTAATGGAAAATATATTGTAGTGATCGACTCAAAACTTTCAACAAAAGAGAATTTAAAAAGAATAAAATATTTCAAATAAATATTTTTCATTTTTGTTTCATTTAAAAACAGGATAATTTCATAATCAATCATCAAAATGATTGAAATAAAAATTACAGGATTTTAAGATGAAAAGTTCATATTTTGTAAAAGGTTTGCTATCCATAGGTTTAACGGGAGCGATGATGTTTGCTTATGCAGAAACTAACGGTCAAAATGAAATATCCATTAAAAGCTCTATTCAAGTACAGCAAAATGCAAATAATAATATAGCTCATGAGAACATGGCAACAATTAC
>WFMT01000138.1 GCA_015488975.1 Campylobacteraceae bacterium
ATTACATCATTAGAGAAGATAATGGTGTGTCTGTATCAGTTGCAAAATCTATGGGAGAAGCTATAGAAACAGCCTCAAAAGCCAGCGTCTCTGATGCCTGTAAAAGATGTGCTAAAAGCTTCGGAAATTCTCTAGGTAACCCGTTGTATGACCCACAACAACGAGATGTTGACTACTCTAATTCTAATCAATTGAAAGAGAATAATAATCAACCAAATCAACAGCCTGAGCAAATGCAACAGGAACCATTACAGCAGTTGCAAAATTTCACCCCTCAAGATTACTCTTCACTATACAACCTTGGATTAAGCATAATAGAACAAGGTCAAAATCTTGTAGTTGTAGGACAAGATCAGTATAATAAGCGCGACTCAATTAAATCCTTTGGCTTCAGGTTTCAACCTTCTACAAAAAGTTGGTATAAGCCAATAGAACAGCAGGTGGCATAATATGGAGGAGTCTCTTAGAACGAGCAAGCTTGTTCCACATTATGCTAATGAGAGTAAAAGATAGTTATTTTTGAATGAATATTGCTGACGGTGGACTCTGTAATGATAATGAAAGTGAGCATTCGATTTATATTACGATAGTATATTTCAATTCCTTCCAAACAGATATTATTCTGTTTGGAAGGGGTCAGTCTTGAATTTTTCGGCCTTAAGCATTGATTTGCTTATAGTTCATAATATAGATGTTAAAAAAAGTATAAAACAATTTCCCATAAGCTCCCATTATTGGTGTTATATCCATATTAGTGATAACCTCCTAAACTAAGTTCACAAACAAAGAATATATTAGACTTAAGGCACTGCACTCTTGGCATTCTGATTGTCTGTGTATCATTATTCACTCCTATTATTCTAATGAGAAATAACAGGATTTTATTGCGGAGCTATGTTTTATACATTATATAAAGCAATATATTTTTTGGGTTTGTTTGAAAAAACTCTACTTTTCAGCTGAGAAAGATAGCTACTTATATCATGCAAAGTAATTATATTCATTTTCATTTCATTTAGATATTATATTCTTCAAATAACTAAAATAAAATGAGTAACAAATGTTGAAAACAGTAACAATATCCCTCTTAATGTTCATATCAGTTTTTGCTTCATCAGCAGTTTCAATTTCTGTTGTAGAACCTGCTAAAAAAAGCATAGCTATTACAATAGACACCACAGGGAAAGTAATATCAAAAAGCAAAACTAATATAACTGCAAAAACAAGTGGTCTCTTGCAGATGCAAATTTCACAAAACAGTTTTGTTGCCAAAGGAGAACAAATTGCTAAGATAAGCAATGAGTCTCGTGAGAAAAGAATAGAGTTTTTAAAGAAAAGTTTAAAACTACAAAAAACAGAGATAGCACTACAGCAAGAACAAATTAAAACAGTAAAAGAGAAGTACAAAATGGGTGTTGGTTCAAAAAATAGTTATCTTACTCAAAAGATAACACTTGGACAGTTACAAGAGCAATACATGGCGAAGGAAAATGAGTATGAAACACTTCTACTAGAACAAAAAAACAGTATAATTTACACACCTAAAAGCGGTGTACTTATAAATCTCCAAGCCAATAATAGTTATATAAACTACGGTGCAAAAATAGCAACACTTTTAGAAAAAAAGAATCTAATCAAACTTTTTGTAAATAGCTCTTATGCACAAGACATACACAAAGGTATGGATGTAAAAATTTTTAGTAGCTATAAAAATTGTACTGCTAAAGTTATATATGTACTTCCTAAAAGCTCCAATAACCTTATAGAAGTGATGGCAGAAACTAAAGAACAGCTTCCTCTAAATCTACAAATAAATGCACAAATCATACTCAAAGAATCAAATGGGCTTCTCATCCCAAAAAGTGCTATTGTCCTTGTTGAAAATCATCCTGCCATTTATATAATTGATGATAAAAATATCGCTCATATAGTTTTTATAGAAATTTTAAAAGACATGGTAGATAAAGCACTAATTAAAAACACTTTATCAAAAGATGCAAAAATAGCTCTCAAAAATGCTTATATGCTTCATGACAACTTGGAAGTGAGCATAAAATAATGCAAGAGAAAAAAGATTTTTATCACTACATCTTAAAAAATAAGCTTGCTATTATTCTTATTATTACTCTTTTGGCAAGTATTGGGTATAAGCTCTCAACAACTATACCACAAGGAGTTTTGCCCAATATCTTTTTCCCTCGTATTGAGGTAAGTATTGATAATGGTCATGCCCCCATATCTCAAATGCTCTACTCTGTCACAAAACCAAGTGAAGAAGCTCTCAAAACGGTTCAAGATGTTCAAAAGATAGTCTCTTCAACTTCTGTTGGAACTACCGATATAAATATTTATTTTAACTGGAGTATAGACCCCTATTTAGCATATCAACTTGTGCAAGCTCGTATGGCAGATATTAAAAATAGCATAAGTAAAGATGCTAAGATTACCATACGACAAGCGACACCGAGTATGTATCCTGTCTCTATCTACACCATAAGCTCAGACAATATCTCTCGTGCAAAACTTACCGAAAAACTTTACTATGAACTCAAACCTGTGATGCTAGGCATTGAGGGTGTTTTTGATATACAAATGAAAGCACCTGTTTGGAGTGAATACAAACTTGTGCTTAATAGCAAAAAAGTAGAAGAATATAAGCTCAACATAAATGACATCATCACACAACTCAAAGCACAAAATAGTATAGATTTTTTAGGACTTGTTAACTCTAAACATACACAATATATTTTATCTTTAAATCAGAAAAGAGAAAATGTCAATGAACTCCTAGACTTCAATATTAATCTTGGTAATCAAAAAAGTATAAAACTTTCTGACATCGCTCTTATGCTAGAACAGCAAAACCCTATTAAAGAGTTTTCAGCATCAAGCAGATATAAAAACAGTGTCGTATTTGACCTACTTCGCCAACCAGATGCTAATGCAGTAAGTGTACAAAAAGCTTTTAATAAGAAGGTAGAAGAGCTTAATAAAAAACTCTCACATGA
>WFMT01000139.1 GCA_015488975.1 Campylobacteraceae bacterium
AGGGCTAGAGCGTCTAGTTGTTGTTCTATCTCATCGTCTCTTTTTTCGCTGTTCATTTGATAAAAGTCAAAGATAAGTACATTGTTATTGATGACAATACTCAACACTATCAATATGCCCATAAATGCCATAATGTCTAGTGGTTTGTGTGTTAAAAATAGTGCTATAAAGACTCCAGTAGATGTTAACAGTAATGCTATAACAATAGATATCGCAATACGCAGTGAACTAAAATTTAATAATAACCCAATAAAAACAATAGCAATAGCAAAAAGTATTACTAAACTCATTTGGGCAAATGATTTTTGTTGCTCTTTATAAAATCCACTGATTTCACTTGTAATGTTATCAGGAATATTTGCACTACTCATTGCTTTTTTTACATTGGCGACAACACCACTCATATCATTTCCCATAAAGCGTATGCCCAATACGCATACAGGAGATAAATTATAGTGACTCACTTCAGCTACTTTGTTCTGATACGAGATATCGGCTAACTCTTTGAGTGGAATTCTTTGTTTCAGTGTTGGTGAATAAATTTTCAAATCTTGTTTTAAATACTCTATGGGGTCAATATTTGGTCTGCTCATTAAAACTCTTAAATTTGTAAGTTTTTCACCATTTGCAACCGAAGCCACAATCTTCCCATAATAGAGTGTAGTGATTTGACTTCTTATCATGGCTTCATTAATTCCATAGCGTGAGAGTGCAATACTTTTTGCCATTATATTTATAGCAGGAGAAGCATAGGATGTTAAAACATTTACCTCTTCTACATCTTTTATTTTTCTAAGAACTTTTTGTAGATTGTAGCCTTGGGTAATAAGCTCTTTAGGATTTGTTCCAAAGAGATGAACAGAGATAGGTGCATCTGCACCCATAATATCGCCAAGTCGGTCTTCAAGTACTTGAGATAGCCCAAGTTCTACAATATTTGGTATCTTAGCTTCAATCTTTGTTCGTATATCATCTATCACTTCAAAACTACTGCGTTTATGATTCGCTTTTAATGTCACTAAAAAATCACCTTGGTTGATAGGAATATTGAGCTTACCAAGCCCAGTTCCTATACGCATTGTCCAATTCTTCACCTCTGGTATTTTACTAAGTATCATACCTATTTCATCAAATTCTTCCTTAGATTGTTTCAGTGTTATTTCTGTTGGCATTACTAAATCAACGACTATATTTCCCTCATCCCATTTTGGTAAAAAAGTTGATGGAATATGAAGATATAAAAATACCGATGTTGCCAAAGAAACTATAATCAAGGGAAGTGAAACCCAAGAGTGCTTAAAACTTTTACGCATAAATTTTATATATTTATCTATATATTTTTGCATAAAATCTTCATTTTTATTTTGCTCTTTTGGAAGTGTCATATATGCTATTACAGGAGTTAAAAAGATTGCTATAAGTTGAGATATAAAGTAAGTTACAACCAACACAATAGCCAATTGTTTAAAAAAGACACCAACTATACCACTTACAAGCAAAAGAGGAACGAATATCAGTACAGAAATTGTTGTAGCAACACTCATAATAGGCAAAATTTCACGAGAACCTTTGATAATAGCATCCCGTTTCGTCTCGCCGTTTTCATAATGGCGTTCAATATTTTCAACAACTATCAGCATTTGGTCAATCAGTCCTCCCATCGCTGCAACCATACCACCAAGAGAAAAAATATTAAAATCAATACCAATAAGTTTCATACCAATCATAGTGATAAAAAATGTAACAGGAATGATAACGAGTGCAGCCAAAGAAAGAGTGAACTTTCTTAAAAAGAAAAATATGATTAAAACTGCTATAAATGAACCAATTATAATAGCATCAATGACACTTTTTACAGCTTTTTTGATAAAATCAGTTCCGTCATAATACTTTTGAAGTTTAATACCCTCTTTTGTAAGTTTTTTATTGAGTTCATCTACTTTTACATTAAACGCTTTTTGAACATCTACAGCATTTGCATTTGGTTGGCGTAGCAAATCAAAAACAACTGCATTTTTAAAGCCACTTCCAGCTGAAATAGCTTTAATTGGGTTTTCTCGTTCTACTAATAATGCAATATCGCTCAGTTTTATACTTTTACCATTTCCAAGTGATATATTTAGTTTTAAAAAGTCATTTGCATTGTCTCTTTTTTGATTGAGTGATAAAATATATTGTGTATGTTTAGAGTTAATAAGTCCTAGAAAATCTATAGAATTTTGAGCCTTGAGCTGGGAAATAATGTCATTAATATTAAGATTATACTCTGCTACTTTTTTACTATCAAGCAGAAGTTTATATTCACTCCATGCAGGTGATTTCATCTGTATATCATATACCCCATCGATTCCAAGCATTACAGGCTTCAACTCATAATAGAGCTTTTCACTTAGTTTTGCACGAGAAACACTATTGGAACTTATGGCATAAATAGAAACAGGATACATACTTGGTGTTGCCTGTCTAATGGTTATTTTGGCATTTGGACTGATGGAGTTTTTTATATCTGCCATACGAGCTTGTACAAGTTGATATGCCAAGTAAGGGTCTATATTCCAATTAAAATAAATATTAATATCTGTTGTCCCTACAGATGTGGACGAGACTATTTTTTCAACATCTTGAACAGTTTTAAGAGCCTCTTCGCTTGGTTTCGTGACAGAATAGAGCATTTGTGAAATAGGAGCATGTCCATTGTCTATGCTCACTTCAATCCGAGGAAAAAAGATATTGGGAAG
>WFMT01000140.1 GCA_015488975.1 Campylobacteraceae bacterium
GTATATGGTGGCTTTCCACTGATACTTCAAAAAGATTGGCTAAAATTACAAGCCAAAATATTAAAATTTATAAAAAAATAGGAGATAAAATGGGTGGAGAACACACAACAATAAAAACAATAAAATTAAACGGTACAAAAAAAGGATTGATTTCTATAGCAAATATCAAAGAACCTTATGGAGCTGGAACAGAGCCAGTAGTTAGTATAGGCATTTCATTAAAAGGTAACATAAGCGAGCCTGATTGGAAAGCTCATATTCCTTATGAAAATCTTGATGAACTTATAGGAGCTTTAAAAGAAGCAAAAGAAAAATACGCTAAGTAATTGCATTATTTTAAAAAATATTTAGATTAATTGGTTATAATAATAAAATATGCTAGGAGAGTCGATAAAATCGGCTGAGAGTAAAGATGTGTATCTTTTGATCCTTGACCTGATCCGGATAATACCGGCGTAGGAAAGCGAACCTGCAAATTCACTTTTCTCTATCTTACTAGCATAAAAACTTTTAAGGGATATTATGAAAACAGCTTTGTCTATTGCCGGTTTTGATAATAGTTGTGGTGCTGGACTTCAAGCAGATATGAAGACATTTGAATCATTTGAAGTGTATGGATTAAGTACGATGACTGCACTAACAGCACAAAACAGTACCGGTGTAAAATATATAGAATGCATAAGAGAAGATATTGTAAAAATGCAGTTAAAGACTTTATTTGATGATATCCGGATAAATGCGATAAAAATAGGAATGTTATGTAATAAAAATATTGCAATAACTGTTTTTAATATTTTAAAAGTATATAAAAATATTCCTATCGTTTTAGACACTGTATTATCCGCTTCAACTGGTCAACTTTTAACACAAAATGATACTCTTGAAATTTTAAAAAATGATTTATTTAAAATAGCGACAATTATCACTCCAAATATTCCAGAAGCAGAAAAACTGTTGGGTATAAATATAAAAACAATAAAAGATATGGAAAAAGCAGCATTAAAATTTAGAGATATAGGTGCTAAAAACATCCTTATAAAAGGTGGGCATTTAGATGGAAATGCTACGGATGTGCTGCTGTATAAAAACGATTTTATATATTTTGAGAATGAAAAATTAGATGTAAAAGATACGCATGGTACAGGTTGTGTGCTCTCTTCAGCAATAGCTGCAAACTTGGCAAAAGGCAAATGCATAGTAGAAAGTGTCAGCCTAGCAAAAACTTATATAACAAATAGTATAAAGCATAGTTTTAAAATCGGAAAAGGTGACACTACATATATAAATCACAATATTAGGACAGAAAATGCTTAAGATAAAAATAAATGGCAATAATGAGGATATAAAAGATGAAACAACTGCTTTAGAATTGCTCAAGATAAAAAATATTGATAAAAACAGTATTGTATTTATTGTAAATGATAAAATTTTAAAAAAAGATAATTTAGAAAAATATATTTTAAAACAAAATGATGATATTGAGATACTTCGTTTTGTATCAGGAGGTTAAAATGAATGAAAATTTAATTATTGGTGGTAAGATTTTTACCAATAGACTTTTTACCGGAACAGGTAAATTCCCAGATAAAAACTTGATACCAAAAATCATAAAATCAAGCGGCTCGCAAATGATAACGGTAGCTCTAAGAAGAGTTGATTTTTCAATGCCCGAAGAAAATATCCTTGAATTTATACCAAAAGATACTATACTTTTGCCAAATACTTCAGGTGCAAGAAATGCAAAAGAAGCTGTAAAAATTGCCCGCATAGCAAGAGAGGCGGGGTGTGGAAATTTTATAAAAATAGAAGTTATCAATGATATGAAATATTTACTTCCCGATAATGAAGAAACTATAAAAGCAACAGAGATTCTTTCAAAAGAAGGATTTATAGTGCTTCCTTATGTTATGCCTGATTTGATTGTCGCAAAAAAACTTCAAGATGCAGGTGCTAGTGCTGTTATGCCTCTTGGTTCACCAATAGGCTCAAACCAAGGGCTTCAAACAAGGGAAATGATAAAAATTTTGATTGAAAATATTTCCATCCCCATCATAGTCGATGCAGGTATAGGAAAGCCATCTCAAGCATCAGAAGCCATGGAACTTGGAGCTGATGCTGTTTTGGTAAATTCTGCCATTGCCAATGCCGGTGATCCCCAAACTATGGCAAAAGCATTTTCTATGGCCGTAAAAGCAGGAAGAATGGCATTTGTAGCAAAACTCGCTGAAGAATCTACTAAAGCTCATGCTTCCTCTCCGCTGACTGGATTTTTGCATGATTGATTTAAAAAAATATGATGATTTTAAATCAGTACTAAAACATTACGAAACGATTGATTTTGATAAATATTTAAAAAGCGTAAGTGATGAAGATATCCATAAAAGTTTGAATAAAGAAAAACTAAATGAGTTTGATTTTTTAAATCTTTTAAGTGATAAAGCAACACGCTATCTCGAAGAAATGGCAATAATATCACAAAAACATTATTTAAGATATTTTGGCAGAGTTATACAGTTATATCTTCCGATATATATTTCAAATTACTGCTCAAGTGATTGTGCATATTGTGGCTTTAGTAAAAAAAATAAAATAACAAGAAAACATTTAAATCAAAAAGAGATAGAATCTGAAGCTAAGGAAATTGCAAAAACGGGTATTAAGCATATACTTCTTTTAACAGGTGAATCCAAAAAAATGGCAGACTTGGAATACTTAAAAATGGCAGTTAAAACTTTGGAAAAATATTTTAGCTCTGTTTCTATAGAAATTTATCCGTTAAATACAAATGATTACAAAACACTGCAAAATATCGGGGTAGATGGTCTTACTGTTTATCAAGAAGTTTATGATAGAGATGTTTACAAACAAGTACATACAAGTGGAGAAAAAACTGATTACGATTATAGATTGGAAGCACCGGAACGAGGAGCAAAAGCAGGTATAAGATCCATAAATATAGGAGTTTTATTTGGCTTGGCCGATATAAGTAAAGAAGCATTTTTTAGTGGCTTAAATGCTAAATATTTAATGGATAAGTATATAAACAGTGAGATATCTCTCTCACTTCCTCGCATAAATCATGCTGAAGGTGGTTATAAACCGAAATACAACTTAAGTAATAAACAATTTTTGCAGATTATGTTGGCTTATAGATTATATATTCCTTCTATCGGTATCAATATATCAACAAGAGAAAAAGCTGATTTTAGAGACCACCTTATAGGACTTGGGGTTACAAAGTTCTCAGCAGGTTCAAAAACAGATGTTGGAGGATATGAAGGAATAGATACTTCAACTCCGCAGTTTGATATAAGTGATAATAGAAGTGTTGAAGAAATAGTAAAAGTTATAAAAGAAAAAGGTTATCAACCTGTTTTTAAAGATTGGGAGACGATATGAGTAAAAAAAATATACCTTTAGGACCTTATGGAATTACCGCTGAAAATTTTGCCAAGGGTAAAAGCAATATTGAATGTATAAGAGAAATGATAAAAGGCGGTATAAAGATTATTCAATACAGAGATAAAAATAAAAGCATTAAAGAAAAAGCAAAAGAAGCCAAAGAAATAGCGAAAATTTGTAAAGATAGCGGAGTTATTTTTATAGTCAATGACCATGTTGATATAGCTATGCTTGTTGATGCTGACGGCGTACATGTAGGGCAGGATGACATGGATATACGCGATGTTAGAAAGATAATAGGAGATAAAATCATAGGAGTA
>WFMT01000141.1 GCA_015488975.1 Campylobacteraceae bacterium
TCATTGAAGATTATAATCTTATTCTTATTGCCAATTTTATTTTTAAAATTCTTATCTATTACACTTTTTAAATAAAAAAAAGTATTACAATCATCTTTAATAACAACACTTAGAGTTTGCTGTGTTTGCTTTATTTTCATAAGATAACCTTAAATATTTTATCTTAAAATAAAGCAAATAACATACCAATTTTAATTTTTGCTATATCCTTTTTTTAAGTTTTGATATTCATTGTGTAAATTTTCTCTTAATTCATCGGAAAGTTTTTCTCCATCAATAAATCGATCTTTTACCATAGCATCTAATGTTGATAATATCTCAAAAAACTGAGATTCTAACTCTTTTGTACTCTTTTCCTTAGCTTTTAAAGTTTCAAAAAAGGCTAATTTTCGCACCAGAGAAAAAAGGTCTTGTTTAGTTTTTTCAGCATCTTTTTTATCTTTTAGGATATATTTATCTTCATTTAAAACACTATTTTTATCTATTATTTCCTCTATATCCTTAATATATTTTTCTACTATTCTTGCATATTTAGAATACATTTCATAAGAATTATCTTCGAGTGCATCAATATTACCCGTAATTTTATTTATATTTTGATACATAAAAAAGGCAACTACCAGTAAAACTATTACAACAGGTACTAAATGATCCATATTTATACTCACCCCTAATCAAAATTTGGATGTAAATTATAACAAATTGTTACTTAAAGACAAAAAATATATTCAAACAAGATAAAATTTACCTAAAATAAAGTAATATTTGAGTATTTTATAAAAATAAATTTTAAGAGGATAAGCACAATGTTGGAAAAAAATATAAATGTAAATGAGTGGAATCCATCAAGCTGGATAGATAAAGAGATAAAACAGCAACCTTCTTACCCTGATACAAACAAACTAAAAGAAGTTGAAGATATACTTAGTAAATTTCCTCCTTTAGTATTTGCCGGTGAAGTTAGAAATTTAAAAAATTATTTAAAAGCTGCTACTGAAGGCAAAGCATTTTTACTGCAAGGCGGAGATTGTGCGGAAAGTTTTGCGGAATTTAATGCAGATAACATTAGAGATACTTTTAAAGTCATACTACAAATGGCAGTAGTTTTAACTTTTTCTGGAGGCTGCCCCGTAGTGAAAGTAGGCAGAATGGCAGGACAATTTGCCAAACCAAGAAGTTCTGACTTTGAAAAAATAAATGGAGTAGAATTGCCAAGTTATAGGGGAGATATAATAAATGATATATCTTTTACGAAAGAGGGTAGAATTCCAAATCCCAAGAGGATGATAAGGGCATACAATCAGTCAGCTGCAACCCATAATCTCTTAAGAGCTTTTGCTAGGGGAGGATTGGCTGATTTGCATCAGATACACAGATGGAATCTCGGTTTTATAAAAAATAATCAACTTGACAATAAATATAAAATTCTTACGGATAAAATAACAGAATCTTTAGCATTCATGGACGCCTGTGGGATAAATTCAGTAAATACACCAAATATAAAACAAACCACTGTTTATACTTCCCATGAGGCACTGTTGCTAAATTATGAAAAAGCATTGACCAGAAAAGACAGTACCAGTGGGGATTGGTATGATTGCTCGGCTCATATGCTCTGGATTGGAGACAGAACAAGAGATGTCAATGGTGCGCATGTTGAGTTTTTAAGAGGTGTTAAAAACCCCATAGGCGTCAAAGCAGGACCTACGATGAGTACAACAGATCTTATCAAGTTGACAGACATACTCAATCCTGAAAATGAAGCAGGTAGGATGAATATCATAGTCAGAATGGGATCACAAGATATAGGAAAATATCTACCAAAGCTTATCAAGGCAATAGAAAGAGAGGGTAAAAAAGTATTATGGAGTATCGATCCGATGCATGGTAATACCATAAAAACTTCCAACAATTATAAAACAAGAGTTTTTGATAATATACTAAAAGAAGTTGAAAGATTTTTTGAAATACATCATTCAGAAGGAACTTACGCCGGAGGAGTTCATCTTGAAATGACAGGACAGAATGTAACAGAATGTATAGGCGGAGCAGGAGATATCACCGAAGAGGGTTTAGCTTCAAGATACAATACTCAATGCGACCCTAGATTAAATGCAGACCAAGCTTTAGAAATGGCATTTTTAATAGCAGATATGCTTAAAAAAGCAAGAAATTAAAGGTATCTATCAAAATGCAACAATGCTCTTCAGCTTAAAATATTTTCAAGAGAATATATATTATGTTAACCAAACTTTGTTTGTTTAACATAATATGACATATTTTAACGATAAGAAAAAAGGTGAAGATACAAGACAGATTTTATGCAAGATGAATAAAATAACTTATAATATAAAATATTGTATGATTATACACAAATAAATATAAATCTTGAGGATAAATAATAATGAACTATTTGCAAATAAACGGTGGGAACAAATTAAATGGCAGCGTTAGGATATCTGGTGCAAAGAATGCAGCTTTGCCTCTTCTTGCTTCCACTATACTTTCCAAAAATCCATTAACAATAAAAAATGTTCCAAATGTTAAAGATATAAACACTCTTTTAAAATTACTTTCAAATCTCGGATCAACTTTTACTTTTAGCGATAATAAAGTCATAATTAACTCATCTACTATCACAAGCACTATGGCAAATTATGATATTGTTAAGACTATGAGAGCATCTATTTTGACATTGGGTCCACTATTATCAGCTTTTGGACATTGTGAAATTTCACTTCCTGGGGGTTGTGCTATTGGACAGAGACCTATAGATTTGCATTTAAAGGCACTAGAGCTTATGGGTGCTGAAATTGAGATAAAACAAGGTTATGTTGTCGCTAAAGCAAAAAAAGGTTTAAAAGGTGCCAATATTGTATTTGACAAAATTACTGTTACAGGTAGTGAAAATATCATAATGGCTGCAGCACTTGCTAAAGGTGAGACAAAAATAGTAAATGTTGCAAAAGAGCCTGAAGTCATTCAGTTATGTCAAGTTTTACAAGATGCCGGAGTGCAGATAAGTGGTGTTGGAAGCAATGAACTTGTTATAAATGGCACTGATAGAGAAAAGCTTGATATGAAAGATTTTTCTGTTATTCCAGATAGGATTGAAGCTGGAACTTATCTTTGTGCCGGAGCTATTACTAACTCTAAAATAACTGTTTTAGATATCATTCCTGAACATCTGGAGGCTGTTTTCAATAAGCTTGAAGATATGGGATTTTCTCTAAAAATTCATGAAAATTCTGTCATTTTAGAGCCAGCTCAGAAAATAGAAGCAAGAAGTATTGTAACTTCTGAATATCCTGGCTTTCCTACTGATATGCAAGCTCAATTTATGGCTTTGATGACCCAGGCAAATGGTGTAAGTATAGTCGAAGAGAGACTTTTTGAAAATCGTTTTATGCATGTAAGCGAACTTCAAAGGATGGGAGCTAGTATTATGTTAAGAGGCAGCAGCGCAACTGTACAGGGAAAGATCCAATTATATGGTGCTGATGTTATGGCAACTGATTTAAGAGCAAGTTCTGCACTTATACTTGCAGGCTTAATTGCAAAGGGAACCACAAAAATCCATAGAATTTACCATCTTGACAGAGGTTATGAAAATTTGGAGAAAAAATTTAAAGATTTGGGAGTAGATATAATAAGATTAGATGAATGAAATTAAGACAGAATCTGGCTATTGCCATCAAATCCAAATAAATTTAATTATGCATCCTTGCTTTTAATTAACAAGGATAGCACAATATTATAGATATTTATTTATTTGATTTTGTTGATAAAATGAAAAAATAATGGAATTATATATAAGTTTACAATTATAGCAAAAAGTAATCCCCCCATTATGGCAATTGCCAAATCTTGTATAATTTGAGTTCCGGAGCCAATTGCTAAAGCTATCGGTAAAAGAGCTAAGGCATTTGACAACATTGTCATTAAAATTGGTTTTGCTCTAAGTCCTAAAGCTTTTAATTGTTTTTTAGCATCACTTTCTTTGCTTAAATCCTTTTGATAAAAGCTAAAAATTAAAACATTATTATTGATAACAATACTTAAAACTATCAGCATCCCCATAAAAGCCATTATATCTAAAGGTCTTCTTGTTATATATAAGGCCAATAAAACACCAGTACTTGTCAAAGTAAGTGCCATAAACGTAGAAAAGGCTATCTTAAATGAGCTAAAATTTAAAAGTAAACCTATAAAAATAATTATTACTGCGAATATAATAACATAACTCATCTGCTTGAAAGATTTTTGCTGTTTTTTATAATTTATATGTTTTATCATATTGTAAAGTTTTTATAGTTTTTTTATAAAAACTCAAAATACCTGCATTAGCAGACAAACAAAATAAAATTATCGTTATTATCTTACCAAACATTTTATATTTCCTAAAATTTAAATTTATCTAAATACATTTTCGACTACTTATCCGCCAATCATATCAACAAGATCTAAATCTAAAGCTGCAAGTACATTAATTATTTTTATATTTTTGCTTTTAATGCTATAATACAATCCTTTAAAAAGTAAATCAAAAGCTTCTTTATTGTTTTCATTTTTTATACTTTTTTTAAGAATAAACCAGTCTGCTTGAGTAGCTTTAGTAGTATGCTCTAATCTTTTAAAATCAATCTCTTTTTGCATTAAAATAGAAAGTAATTTGTAACCCATATTATCAAGTCTCTCCATATGCATTTGTCTTTTTATATATTTTGCATTTAAAAAATTATCTACTTCAAGTGTGTACATATTAGATAAGAGTAATGAAATTTTTGCAAATTCTTTATATTTTACATACATGTTGAATGCTTTTAAATCCTTTTTTAATTGTTTATAAGAAGCGGAAGACACTGCATCTTTTGTAACGGTAGAATTTATAATATAATTTATCTTTACAGATCCTTTTTTGACTCCTAAATAATCTTTGCCTAGAGCATACTCAATGGTATCTTCAAATGGGCTTTAAACTCTTTTTTATAAACCCTTGTATGTGAATTTATACCAACTGTTTGATTCGCCAAAAGTGTTGAACTGGCAAATACTATTGCAATGAAACTCGACTTAAGACCTGTAAGCTTAGTATTCATAATTTTCTCCTCTTTGTTAAAATTTTTGAAATCTTAAAATTTCAAAATGAAACAAAAATGAAAAAATACCAAATATCGCACAATAATACGGTGTATTATTATACATAAAATTTTATGTATAATAATACACATTTATAAAAACAGTTGTTCGTAAAATTTTATTAAGTTAGAAGTAAATGATTATAAACTAAATATTTTTAAGGCAAAGACATCTTTATATATTCATATACTATCTTTGTCGCCTAATTTACAGCAATAATACTATCTATTTTATATTTATTTTTGATACAAATAAACTTATATATTAATCAATATATTTTCTTATATGAACAATCGTTCTTGTATATTTTTGCTATACAGAACAATCGTTCATATAAAATACTTGACAAATGAACAGTTGTTCTGTATAATAACAAATACCAAAGTTTAGGAGTTTAAATGGAAAAAAGTACTAAAGATAAGATTTTGGATGTTGCATTGGAGTTGTTTTCACAAAAAGGTTACAAAGGAACTTCTATACGCATGATTTCAGGAAAAGTGGGCATAAGAGAAAGTGCAATATATAATCATTTTAAAAATAAAGAGGATATTTTAGACACTATCGTTTCTTCGCTCGCCTCCTCTTCTTTATCATTACTTATTTCACAAAAACCTATCAATGAATTTGCATTAAAGGGCAAAAGTTTTCTAAGGGAATTTGCTGCTTCTTTTAAACTACTATCTTATGATAATAAAAGTGAGAAATTTTTTAGGTTTATGATGATTGAGCTTATGCAAAGCAAAAAGATAAGAGAAATTTTTTTCAATGACTTCCACAAAAGTCATCTTAAGATTCTTTCTCAAGCCTTTTTTATTATGATGCAAGAAGGCATGATACATTCAAGCGATCCTATGCTAATGGCTCAAGAATTTTTATCCCCCTTATTCTTTTACAGAATGCAGGCAACTATTCTTAGAATTGATAAAGAAAACTCATCACAAGTTGCTACTCTTTTTGAAAAACATATAGACTTTTTTTGGGAAATGATTTCTACTGGATAAAACTATTGCAAAAAATCAAAATGGCCAAATACTTTCAATTAGTTTGGTACCCCATCCTTTTTTATTGTTTATATCCATTGGTCCCTCTGTTTTATACAGTATTTTCGCATCTGCTATATATTTGGAATTTATGGTATTTGTCTGATCTATATCGTAAGGTCTTATGACTCCGCTTATCTCAATGATTTGCTTTTCACCGTTTATAAGCATTTCCCTACTTCCTGATATAAAATAATTACCATTATTTAGTATTTTTATAACTCTAGCTGAGATAGTAGTTGTAAACTGTTCATTCCTTGTGTTATCTCCTTTGCTTGAAAAACTATTTTGCGAGCCTGTTTGAAAACCTAAATTTGTTATACCATTTATTCTATTTACCGCACCGTTTACCGCAGCATTTGTACCAGCATTTGTAAAAATACCGCCTCCAAGCTTGTCTGAATTATTTTTTGATAAACTTTTTTTAGAGCTTGAACTTTGAGCTACTGTTTCATCTATAACAACAGTAACCAAGTCATTTACATTCATAGCTTTCCTATCTGAAAACAAAGGATTGTCGCCTCTTCCAAAAAGACTTCCTTCATTTGGAAATGCTGCTTCTTTTTCTTTTGACGGTAACTGCTCCACATAAGCAGGAGGTTTCATAGCTATCGTAGGATCAACACTTTTTGCAGTACAGCCGCTAAAAACCAACAAGGTAACAATAGACATAAATAATATAACTCCAAATTTCATAATTACTCCGATATTTTACTATAATACAAAAATATAAAGCAAAAAAAGTTCCATGTTAAGGAGTTGTCAATATGAGTCAGATAAGCTACCCAATCGCTATTGTTATGCCATGAGTATGATTGCAAAAAAAATTACTACTTTGTGGCTGAGACCACCTTATCAAGTAAACTAATATATCTTTTTATTTTTTAAGTTATTCCATTTGTCAAAAAGTTTTGCATTTTTTTTATGGTCTATTTGATGTAAGATAGTGTATCTATTTTTCTTTTTAATCATTTCATAAAAAATTTTATCATCAAATCCACCATGAGATGCATCATCTTCAGTGGCGCCATAGTACACAATAGGAATCCTTGCCCAAAATATTGCACCCAGACACATAGGGCAAGGGAAGCAGGTTGTATAAAGAGTACAATCTTTAAGATCAAATCTTTTTAAAATTTTTGAAGCTTTCCTTATAGCATTTACTTCTGCATGTGCTGTTGGATCATTATTCAACAGCACTTCATTTCGTCCTGTTGCTATAATTTCTTCATTTCTTACAATAACTGCTCCAAAAGGACCACCATCCATATTATTTAAGCTCTTCACTGCCTCATTATAAGCTATTTTCATCCATTTATTCACGATTTTCTCACTTTCAGCTAACTATTTTATATGTCTGTTTTGCGATTTCAAGTTCTTCATCAGTGGGGACAACCAAAATTTTTATTTTAGAATCATCCGTGCTAATAAAAACGGAATTTTTTGTATTTTTTTTCAAGTCTATCTTTGCCCCGATACTCTCATCTAAATCTTTACAAACTTTCTCTCTCACAAGAACAGAATGCTCACCAATACCGCCCGTAAAAACAATAGCATCCACTTTTCCTATGCTAACAGTATAAGCACCTATATATTTTTTTATTCTATAGCAAAATATTTCAAGAGCAAGATTTGCATAAAAATCTTTTTTGGCAACCTTTTTTTCTATTTCTCGCATATCATTTAAGCCACATATCCCTTTTAAACCACTTTTTTTATTTAGCATATTATCCATTTCATCTATATTTAAATCCAAACATTCAGATAAATACAATATAATAGCAGGATCAATATCTCCGCTTCTTGTACCCATAACAAGGCCTTCCAAAGGAGTCAGCCCCATAGATGTATCGATACTTTTTCCACTCTTTATCGCAGTAGCACTTGCACCATTTCCTAAATGTAAAGTTATGAGGTTTACTTTTTCCTCATCTATGCCTAAATATTTTGCAGCTTTTTTAGCAACATAATGATGAGATGTTCCATGGAATCCATATCTTCTTACTTGCTGATCTTCATAAAATTTGTAAGGCAAGGCATATATGTATGCACTTTTAGGTAAACTTTGATGAAATGCCGTATCAAAGACAGCTACCTGTTTTATATTTTTATATTTTTTAGCTATAGCTTCAATACCTATAAGATTTACAGGATTATGAAGTGGTGCAAGTGACGATATCTCTTTTATTTTATCTATAACATCTTTATTTATCAATGTAGGCTCACTAAAATACTCCCCTCCATGAACTACCCTATGCCCTACTCCTGTAAGTTCATTAAAATCTTTCAATATACCAAGCTCTAA
>WFMT01000142.1 GCA_015488975.1 Campylobacteraceae bacterium
ATTATTTCTGATGGACAAACAAAGGTAAAATCAAGTGGATAAAAAAACACTACAGTTCCTTTTTCTCCAAAATTTTCATAAAGATTAAAATCATCAACTATTTCATTATTTCCTAATACTGCGGTCGCAGTAAAATCTGGTGCCTTATTTGTAACAATCATTTTATACTCCTAAATAATAATTTTTATTAACAATGAAATTATATCATAATTATTATTAAATAATTTTTTAAAAATCAATCTATATTACATTAAGAAGTAATTTTAAATATTTTTTGGTATAATCACATAAATTTTAATATAGGATTGTTTTATGGCAAAAAATTTTTTATTTACAAGTGAATCGGTTACTGAGGGTCATCCTGATAAAATGGCTGACCAAATTAGTGATGCGGTACTTGATTATATTATTCAAAGAGATACGAAGGCTAGAGTTGCATGTGAAACTCTTTTATCAAATGGATTTTGTGTTATAGCCGGTGAGATAAAGACAAATGTTTATGCACCTATGCAAGAAATCGCAAGAGGTGTTATTAGAGAGATTGGCTATACTGATGCTAATTTTGGATTTGACTACAGGAGTGCTGGAGTTTTAAACGGAGTTGGTGAACAAAGCCCTGATATAAATCAAGGTGTTGATCAAGAAGATGGTGAAATTGGTGCGGGAGATCAAGGGTTGATGTTCGGATATGCCTGTAACGAGACCGATACTTTTATGCCATTGCCTATCTATCTAGCTCATAAATTGACTTTAGGATTGGCAAATAAAAGAAAAAGCGGAGTCCTTCCTTTTTTAAGACCTGATGGAAAAGCACAAGTTAGTATAAAATATGAAAACGGTAAACCAAAAGCAATTGATACTATTGTTATATCAACCCAGCATTCACCTGATGTACCATATAATAAACTAAAAGATGCGGTTATTGAAGAGATTGTGCTGCCTGAGCTTCCAGAAGGTATTGATTGTGATAATATAAAATATCATATAAATCCCACAGGTAGATTTGTTATCGGAGGTCCTCAAGGAGATGCAGGGCTTACAGGGCGAAAGATAATAGTTGATACTTATGGCGGTTCATGTCCTCACGGAGGCGGTGCTTTTAGTGGTAAAGATCCTACAAAAGTTGATAGAAGTGCAGCATATATGGGCAGATACATAGCTAAAAATCTTGTCGCAAGTGGTATTTGTGAGAAAGCAACAATTCAGATTGCTTATGCTATCGGAGTTGTTGAGCCGGTTTCGATTATGGTAGATACCGGAAATACCGGAATATTTAGTGATGATAAAATAGAAAAATGTATTGCAGAATTATTTAATCTAACTCCAAAAGGTATTATAACTGAATTAGATTTACTTAGGCCAATTTATTCTAAAACAGCAAGTTATGGACATTTTGGAAGAGAACTGCCTGAATTTACCTGGGAGAAAATTAATAAAATTAATAATATTAAAAACTATTTTGGAATTTAATATCTGTTTTATTTTAAATTTGATATAGTTTTCGTAAAATTTTTAAAGGAGATGAAATGGCTGTAAAAATAACAGATATATGTATTAGTTGTGGTGCCTGTATAGATGAGTGTCCAGTTGAAGCTATAGTTGATGATGAAGATAACCCAACAGGGGAAGAGATTTATTATGTATATGCAGATAAATGCGTAGAGTGTGTAGGACATAATGATGCCCCTGCTTGTGCAGAAGCTTGTCCAACTGAAGGATGTATTGTATGGGATGATTCTAGTGTTGCACCAGATCAACCTAAAAGAGATGACAGGGGTGAAGCAGGAACTCCAGTCGTAGAATAAAAAATAAAAAAAGGCAAAAAATAATTTTTTTGTCTTTTTCCTCACAAAATCTTTTCAAAATCTTATTTATTTTTTTAGTTTAATCTAAATCATATAAAAAATTTGCTATTATCCCTCTCTTAAAATTATTTTGTAAATTGGAGATATATTATGGAACAAACACTTTCTATCATAAAGCCTGATGCTGTTAAAAAAAATGTCATAGGTAAAATTATAGATAGATTTGAAAGCAATAACCTTAAAATTGCTGCTATGAAAAAGATTGAACTAAGTAAAAAAGATGCTGAAAGCTTTTATGCGGTTCATGCTGAGAGACCATTTTTCAATGCATTGGTAGAGTTTATGACTAGTGGGGCTGTTGTAGTTATGGTCTTAGAAGGTGAAAATGCTGTACTTAAAAATAGAGAATTGATGGGTGCAACAAATCCAAAAGAGGCAGAAAAGGGAACCATTAGAGCTGATTTTGCTAAAGATATTGATGCAAATGCAGTTCATGGGAGTGATTCTTTGGAAAATGCAAAAATAGAGATAGATTTCTTTTTTGCAAATAGAGAGATTAGTTAGAAATTATAGAGTTGGGGTTATCCCTATTTTGTTAAAATTTTGATATAATAAACATAGAAAATGAA
>WFMT01000143.1 GCA_015488975.1 Campylobacteraceae bacterium
AGTTGGAAAAGATGTATTTATATGGAGTGTACCGAGTTGATAGACAGTTTTACCTGGAAACACTGGAAAAATATAAACGGCTCTCCCGACTGGCAAAATATACAGATAGAAGTTATTGATATCTGGCACTTTATCATGAGTTTGGCACTTGAATATTATCACAATAATAAAATAGGCGGAATTGATGAAATCACCTCATATATTATGGACAATAAAAGCTTTAAAACATTTTGCAAAGAGCCAAAAAATATAAAAAATGTAAATCAAATGGAAATTATCAATCAAATAGAAAGAATTATACATGTAACCTCAGGAATACATAACAATCCTTTTGAAATGATTTTAAGCGAATATTTTACGGTAGCTCATAACTGCGGTTTAAACTTATATTCACTGTATAAAGTTTATGTTGGAAAAAATGTGCTAAATAAATTTAGACAAGACAACGGTTACAAAGAAGGAACATATAAAAAATTATGGGGTGATGTCGAAGATAATATTACCATGAATAAGATTATTAACGAACAGCCAAAAATTACTCCAAATCAATTATATAAAGAATTGGAAAAAGCATATCAAAAGATAGTATGAATACATTAAAAAAGAGTCTGGAGGATTTTTTCACACTAAGATTTTTACTTCTTTCAACTCTTCCTTTTTTAGTCTCTTTTTTAGTTTTCGGAGGCTTTTTTCTCTATAGTGGCAGCGAATTTATTCATTTCTTAAATTCAAACGGCAATAATTTTACAAATATTAATCCCAACATTCATCCTATCATTAATTACATATTTACTTTAGCTCTTGTGAAGTGGGTATTGATAACTTTTTTTTATCTTTTCGGTACTATTTTGATAGTACTTTTTTCAGTCATTATTGCTATTATTGTCATAGGCTTTTTTACACCACACATTGTAAAAACTTTACAGAAAAAACACTATCCCAACTTTATAAGAGGAGAGATAGATTTTGGCAAATCTACATGGCTGTATATCAAAACCATCGGTATTTTTATATTTCTTATATTTATTGCAATCCCACTTCTAATAGTACCTGGGGTAAACTTTTTTATATTTAATATACCGTTTTATTATCTTTTTCATAACCTCTTGATTATAGATATAGGCTCAAACATAGAAAATTACAAAAGATATACGCTCATAACCCAAAAAGAGAAAAAAAGCTTCATAATAACTACTTTGATATTTTATATACTCTCGCTAATACCCATTTTAGGACTCTTTTTTCAAGTTTTTTTTGTAATATATCTAACCCACTTGTTTTTTGAAAAAAGCATACAAAATACCGGTTGAATTAGACCAAAACTATCATAAGCAATAAAGATAAATTTTTATATTTTGTGTTTTAACACTCCTTCAAAAATCTTTGTGCTAAGCTCTATCCTCTGCTTAAAACTGCTTTTTAATGCTCTTTCTTTTTTTGTGTGATCTCCATCTCCAAAAGGACCAAAACCATCAAGAACAGGTACTCCTTGGGAAGCTACTATATTTGCATCACTGACTCCGCCTCTTTTTTCTTTAAGTAGCTTTTCACCGATAAATTTTTCTATATTTTCTAAAAATTTACTTTGCTCCTTAGTCGGCTGCATTACATCTCTTTGTATTCCGCCGCTAAGAGTCGAAATAGTACCTTTTACATAACAAGTTGATATGATTTTATTGATCTGTTTTACAAGTCTGTCTCTTTCACTTGTATTTGTGTATCTTATCTCAAAAGTCATTTTTGCATGAGGAGATATGGTATTTGCACCAACACCTCCTTCTATCTTGCCCACATTTAAAGTTGTACCTTTTTTTGTATCAGTCAGCTTCACTAACTCTTGAAGTTTATAACTTGCTTCTAAGTTTGCATCAACTCCTAAAGCATAGTTATTGCCTGCATGTGCGGCCTTGCCTTTTATATCTACATAAAAAGTCCCTGCACCTTTTCTGGCAATTACTACTTCCATATTTTTCCCCGCAGCTTCATATACAAGTGCATAGTCATACTCTTTTGCTACTTTGGAAGTAACAAACTTAGAATCATCACTCCCTCCCTCTTCATCACTTACCAATAAAAAATCAATATTTTCAATCTTGCCAAACTTATGAAAAATATTTCTAAGGGCTTCAATAGCTACGATATTCCCACCTTTCATATCACAAACTCCAGGTCCATAAACCCAAGTTTCATCTTCACTATATTTTTCAAATGTATCTTTTGGAAAAACTGTATCCATATGACCTAAAAGAAGCAGTTTTTTACCCTCTTTTTTTGGCGAGGTAAAAAGTAAATGATTACCTATATTTTCTCTTTTGTATATTTTATATTCAAACCCCAAAGGGATGAGTTTTGTTATATAAATTTCTCCATTTTTATCAACTCCTGCTTTATTCTCAGTATAAGAATTTATCTCCACAAGTTGTTTTAACTCTTTAAAAAACTTCATACTATCACTCCTGTTTGAGCTATTTGGCTTTGATAATTATACTAAATTTCAGTATAATTCATAATTAACTGACCTTAGGAGTTATATCATGAAGCGAACTGTCGGTATCTGGATGTATAAAAACGGCGGCGGGAAAGAGGTGGAAAAAAAAATTGTTTCCAAACTCAAAGAAAGAGGTATAAACACTATCACTGATTTGAATTTGAGGGATGCTATAGTTGTTGGTCAAAATATCTATATAGGCAGTGTTTTGCTTAATGATTTGGATCTGTTTTTTAGCTATAATGCAGGTGAACAAACTCAATATCAAGTTTATATGTACAAAATTTTAAATACTATTATTCCTATGATAAACTCTTATGAAGCATTTGAGCTTACTGAAGATAAATTTCAAACAACATTTACTTTAAAGAATAATGCAATTCCCACAACTGATTTTAGACTTTGCCACAGAGATGATAAAAAACACTTAAAAGCTTTCATAAGAGAGTGGAAGAAAATGGTTTACAAACCAGTTGACGGCTGGGGAGGAGTTGGGCTTACTAAGATAGAAAATGAAGCAACACTGGATGTTCTTATGCCTTTTTTAAACCAGGCGGATTTGAGATTTTTATATCTTGAGAGATTTATAGAATATGATAATACTGATTTTAGAGTCGATATAGTAGATGGCAAATTTATCTCATGTTATGGTAGAAAAGCAGGAGATGGGGATTGGCGAACAAATGTAACTAGTGGCGGTACTGTATTTTTAAGAGAAGCAGATGATAAGTTGATAGATTTGGCAGTAAGTGCGACTAAAGCAACTGGACTTGATATAGCAGGAGTCGATATCATATATGATAAGAAAAAAGAAGAGTATATAGTCTTGGAAGTAAATGGAATACCAGCTTTTGCTACCCCTGAGCAAGAAAAAATGGGACTTGATTTTAATGATAAAAAGATAGAAAAAATAGTCGAACTGATAGAGAGAAAAATAAAACAAAAGGAAACAAATGAGTAAGAAAAAATTACCAAAACTCGGGTTTTTGTATTTGGATTATGTACTTAGGTTTTTTGACCATTCCAATTTTAAAGGATGGCCTGACAAGATAGAGAGTGTAACTTATCATTGGAAAAACGATAAAAACAGATTTATAAAAGAGGTTAAAAAGAAAAAGATTGATGTGCTCATAGGCAATATCCCCGCAACTGCTTATGAAACTTTTAGAGAGATTGCAAGAGAATTACCAGGGGTAAGATTTATCCCCTCTTTGGATACTCAATTTTCTAACAAATCAAAAGAGAATGTTACAAGATTTGCCTGGAAATACCACTTACCAATCCCAAGAACTCATATATTTTACGACAGAGACAAGGGGTATAAATTCTTAGAAAAAACAAAATATCCAAAAATTATAAAAAGAAGCTATGGTCCTTCAAACTATGGTGGTTATTTCGTACATAAAGTTGACAGTAAGAAAGAGGCTGTAAAACTTTTTAATAAGAAAAAATATCACCCTATGTATATACAGGATTTTATACCGATGCAAGCTGATATCAGAGTTATGCTAATAGGTCACAAACCTGTATGTGCTTTTTGGAGAAGACCGCCTAAGGGCGAATGGCTCACAAATACCTCTCAGGGCGGGAGTATGGATTATCAAAATGTTCCAAAATCTGTTCTTGATTTAGCGGTTAAAACAAGTAAGGCAGCAAAAGCTGAATACTGGGCATGCGATATTGCTTATGGCAAAGACTCCAAAGTAAGGATACTCGAATGTGCGACAGCATTTGCAGCATTTCCTTATGTAAGAGACTGGATAGGGGAATACTTGATGTGGAGCTTGAGTGATAAAACTTTGAGAAAACCTCATATTCCTATGTTTAACTGGGAAGAACTCGGCAAAATAGACAGTTCGCTTTTAAGAACCATAAGACATATAAATTTTGGAAAATATTCTCCAAGTTTTGACGGAGCATATTTTGGCAAAAAGAAAAAAACTTTTGGAAAAGAAAAAGTATATCTTCATAAGCTTGATAAAAAATATCAAATGTTTGATGTGAGAAAAAAACTTTTCGAAGAGTGGCCGAGTGAAACTTGGAATTTTCAAGATAGATTTGCATTAAAAAGCATAAAGTCTATGAAAGTAAAAAATCTTAAAAGAGAAAAGACTCCTTTTGCAAGTGGTGATGAAGCATCTAAGAAAATACAATTGACCCATAAAGAGATACATAAATTCTTAACTTCTGTAAAAGGCATAGGAGAGAAAAAAGCAAAAGTTATACTAAATGATTTAAAACATTCAAAGATAGTACAAACTCTACAGTTTGAACCTGAAGCACTCCTTGAGATAAAAGGTATTTCTAAAAGTATTGTTGATTCTCTTATGAAAAAATGGAATGAATTTTTAGAAAAAGGGAATAAATAGTTGAAAAATCAATATCTTTCTTATGATGAAGGCACAAAACTTTTAAAAAATTTATCTGATAAATTTCCAGATATTTTGCAAGTAAAAAGTATAGGCAAAACTCATGAAAACAGGGATATTGTTTTAGCAACTTTATCGCTTGATATAGAAAACGAGAGTACAAAACCAGCACTACTTTTCACAGGTACCATACATGCAAGAGAGTGGATAGGGCATGAATTATGTTTAAAATTTATAACATATATTTTAAACAATTTTGATACAAATCCACAAATAAAAGAGTATTTAAAAAGATCTACTTTGTATATGGTACCTTGTCTAAATCCTGACGGATTTGAGTATTCAAGAAAGCACTTTTCATTTTGGAGAAA
>WFMT01000144.1 GCA_015488975.1 Campylobacteraceae bacterium
GCATTCTTAAAAGATTGTCTATAAATACAGAACCGACAAACCTATCTCCACCGATGGCTACGCCCTCAGCTATTCCATCGGCATTTAAAGATATGATATTTGACATTTCATTAAAAAGTCCGCCACTTCTTGTGACAAGCCCACAACTTCCGGCACGATGGAGTTTTGAATTTATAATATTTTCGATAGTTCCGCCGATATTGGCTATCTTAAATGCACCTGGGGCTATCGCACCTACAGTGGCAGGTCCGATAACAGTAATACCTGCATCTCTTGCAGCAGAATTCATAGTTCTTGCCATTCTCTCAGGAATCCCCTCAGCAGTAACCATGATAGTTTTAAATTGATTTTTTATACCAACAGCTTCCATAGTTACATCATAGGCAGTCCTGAAGGAACCAAAATTTAAAAGCACATCCGCATTAGAAAAATCTTTCACAGCTTCAGTCGTACTTTTATAAACCGGAACCATTATCTCATGATTGCCATAGAAAAATTTATCAAATTTATTATTACTTGTCGGAGCAACGATTGCAGCAATTGATGGCTTTTTTCTGTCTATTGTATAATCATAATCAAGCATTCTTTGAATTGCACTTCTGTTATTGTTCCAAAATATCGCTTGTGTATCTTTAGTAAATAATGCACCCATTTTATTTCTCCTCCAATGCCATGCGGACTATATCGGTAACATGAGTTTCAGGACCGTAAACTTCCATATAAAGCCCAAGTCTATCAGCAGCTTCTTTTATATCTTTTAAACCTTTTTTATAATTTGGCCCGCCTCTTCTTACATAAATCTTCACACCTATTTCCTTTAACTTATCGGCATACTCTTCAAGAGCCTGTATGATACCTGTAAATGTTTTGGCAACATCAGTAAAGTTAGCAATCGCACCACCTATGATAAGAATTTTATCTCTTCCTTTAGGATCTTTTCTTCTTGTCATAAGATCAAAAACTGTTTCAGCATAAAACTTTGTCTCACTTGTTGTAGGACCACCACTATATTCGCCGTAATTTGCAAGATCACTCACATTTGTCATATCAGCAATAGTATCAGCATAAACAACACTAGCTCCACCACCTGCGACCATAGTCCAAACTCTTCCCATTGGATTTAATATAGTAAGCTTTAAACTTGCTCCGCTTTTAGCATCAGCCTCTGCTATAGCTTCTTCTTCGGGTGTTTTCTTATCCATTCCGAAAGAGGTTGGAAACTCTATATCGCCCCAAATACTTTTCATCATAAAGCCTGCTGTATCATCAAGTCTTGCAACCAAATCCAATATTTGCATTTTATTTTCAATCATAACCAAAGGATTGATTTCAAGGTATGCAAAATTTAAATCTCTGTAAAATTTATAAAACTGCTTGGCAAATGTTATAAATATCTCTTTTTTATCAGCAGGAATATCCTGAGGAACATTTGCTCTTATTAAATGTTTGATATCCTCATCATTTAAATCTATGGGGATTACGGCTTCAGTTACTTTTTCACCCCATCCCTCTTCAACTTCCATTCCTCCCTCAGCAGACATATAAAGAACATCATCTTCTCCGACTGTAGTAGCAGCTATATAGTATTCTTGGTCATCACTATGAGGAGCAAAAGGTTCAACTATAAAATGGGTTATTATTCCTTCTTGTCCTGATATAAGAAGAGTTTCGTGAGATCTTTTCTCGTCAATCCATTTTGCAGCATCTTCAAGTGTTACATCTCCTGGATTATCTACTTTAAAAAGTACTAAATTATTTTTACCTCTTTTACCAAATAGCATATCTGGCTTTGCAACTAAAGATTTTTGGGCAAGCCACTCAAATCCATGTTCTTTCGCTTTTTCTCTAAGCTCATCTCCGCTCATTACTAAAACTGACTTAAATCCATATTCAAATCCACTGAAATAATCATTCCAGTGTTTTGCAAATAATGATTTACCTGTATATTCGCGTATCGCCCTTTGAGCCATAGCTACTCCTTGTTAATAATTTATATAACCCATTATACAACAA
>WFMT01000145.1 GCA_015488975.1 Campylobacteraceae bacterium
ATCACTATATTGGCAGAGCAAATAGGTGCTACTAGCTGTAATCCTGCTATTGGTGGTTTAGCAAAAGGGCATCTTGTAAAATAGTTAGATGCCCTTGGTGGACAAATGGGCTTGACAACTGACAATACAGCTTTGCAATTTCGAACTCTAAATATATCAAAAGGTCCAGCCGTAAGAGGCAGCAGAGCTCAAATAGATATGGATAAATATAGAATATTTATGAGAAATATTTGTTTAAATACTGAAAATCTAAGCATAAAACAAGAGACTGTTGATGAAGTAACATCAAGCGATAAAAAAGTAACCGGAGTTATAACAAATCTGAAAAATCATTACCATGCAAAAAAAGTTATCATAACAACTGGAACATTTATGAAGGGGCTTATTCATATAGGTGATTTTAAACAAAGTGCCGGAAGAGCAGGAGAGTTTCCATCTAACAAATTAAGCGATTCTCTTAGAAATTTTGGTTTGAATGTACAAAGATTAAAAACCGGTACCTGCCCAAGAATTGATGCTAAAAGTATAAATTTTTCAAAAATGGAGATACAAAATGGAGATATCCCGGCTCTACCTTTTAGTTTTAGAACTGAAAAAAAATATTTTAATCCAGAACAATTACCTTGCTATATAACATATACAAATGAAAAGACACACCAAATCATAGAAAATAACTTTTACAGAGCTCCTCTTTTTACAGGACAGATTGAAGGTATAGGACCTAGATACTGTCCAAGTATCGAAGATAAAATAAATCGTTTCAGAGAAAAACAAAGACATCATCTTTTTATTGAACCTCAAACTCGTGAAGCCACAGAATACTATATCAATGGTTTGACAACTTCATTGCCTGTTGATATTCAGTTAGAAATGCTACAATCTATAAAAGGATTGGAAAATGCAAAAATTGTCAGATACGGATATGCTATAGAATATGATTTTGTGGATCCGACTGAGCTTAAACACTCATTGGAAACAAAAAAGATAAAAGGACTTTTTTGTGCTGGGCAAATCAATGGCACAACTGGATATGAAGAAGCAGCTGCCCAAGGATTTATGGCTGGGGTAAATGCATCTTTAGAAATTGATGGTAAAGATCCTCTGATTTTTAGACGAGATGAAGCTTATATAGGCGTCTTAATAGATGACTTGGTTACAAAAGGTACTAAAGAGCCATATAGGATGTTTACAAGCAGAGCTGAATACAGACTGCTTTTAAGAGAAGATAATGCTGATTTAAGACTTATGGGATATGGATACAAACTTGGACTAATAGATGAAAAAACCTATGAAAAAATGCTTTATAAAAAAGAACAAACACAAAGAGGAATTAAGCTTTTAAGTGATAAGTTTTTAACTCCCTCAAAAGAAAACAATTTATTTTTAAATTCCATTGATGAAGACAAAATTACAGATAAAGTTGAATTAAAAAAAATTGTTGCCAGAAAAAATTTTAATATAACCAAATTAGACAAACTTGTTCCTGAATTAGAAAACTTACCTACCATTATCAAAGAGCAAATTTTGGTTGAAACCAAATATTTTAATTATATAGATAAACAAAAAGAGCAAATCGATAAAATGAAAACTTTAATGGATTTGAAGATACCGGATGATTTGGATATAAGTAAGATTTCAGGTTTAAGCCATGAAGTAGTTGAAAAACTCAATAAGATAAAACCGCCAACTCTTTTTTCAGCTTCGCAAATCAGTGGAATAACTCCATCCGCTATTGATATACTTCAAATCTATATAAAACTATATAGGAAAAATTCCAATCATACCAATTCTCATTAAAAAGAGAATTGGTATTTGGTATCAAAAATTTACTTTACAATGCTTCTGCATCTTCCTCGCCGGTTCTTATTCTGATAGTTTTTTCTATATCTGAGACAAATATCTTCCCATCACCTATCTTTCCAGTTTTTGCAGCACTGCTTATCTTTTCTAGTGCGATATCCAAGAAAGGTTCTGTCACAATAACTTCAATTTTCACTTTTGGTAAAAAGTCAACCACATATTCCATTCCTCTGTAAAGTTCACTATGACCTTGCTGTCTTCCATAACCTTTTACTTCACTGACAGTCATACCCTCTATCTCAGCTTCTACTAAAGCTTCTTTTACATCATCCAATTTAAAAGGTTTTATAATTGCTTCAATTTTTTTCATTTTTATCTCCTATAGATTAAAGGCTTCTTCGCCATGTATACTCTCATCAAGTCCTATTTGTTCAGTTTCAGCATCAACTCTTCCACCACCAGTTAACAAGCTTGCCACAAAAAATACAATTGCACTCATAATACCGCTGTAAACAATAGTAAGAAGTATAGCTTCAATCTGTTTAACTAACTGAGAACCTATACTATAGTGTTCTGGCATTGCATATCCAGCTATAAATATTGCGGTTGCAATTGAACCCCAAATACCAACAAGACCATGCACCCAAAAAGCATCTAATGAATCATCGACTTTAAATAATTTTTTAATTTTTGAAACTCCAAAAAATCCAAGTGCCCCACCAATAACACCGATGATTATAGCTCCTCCTACACCTGCACTTCCACTTGCTGGTGTTATAGCAACTAAACCTGCAACCGCACCTGAAGCAGCGCCTACTAAGGTTGATTTTTTATAAACAAAATACTCAGCTGCCATCCAACCCAAAACTCCAAGAGCAGCAGCAACATTTGTCACTATAAATGCACTTGCGGCAACACCATCAGCAGCAAGTTCACTTCCTGCATTAAAACCAAACCATCCAAACCACAATAGTGCTGCACCAAGTGCAACAAGTATAGGAGATACCGGCTTAATAGCTTCTTTGCCAAAGCCTTTTCTTTTGCCTAAAATCATAGCTACAACAAAACCGGCGATACCGGCATTTATATGCACAACCGTACCTCCGGCAAAATCCATTTCTCCAAAATTCAATGTAGTTCCGCCACCCCATGCCCAGTGAGTAATAGGTGCATACACGACAATAACCCATAAAAAGGAAAATAACAAATATGTTGAAAATTTAACTCTTTCTATCATTGAACCGCCGGCTATTGCAATAGTTATAGCTGCAAAGGTCCCTTGAAAGGCTACAAATAAAAGCTCAGGGATACTTCCTTTTATAGTGTCTGGGGTTATTCCCTCAAGCATAAATTTGCCACTTCCTATAATATCTCCATGTCCAAAAGCTATACTATAACCTACAATAATCCATGCCAAAGTTGCTACTGAGTAACCACCAAGGCTCATGCTAATCGTATTTAAAGTATTTTTCTTTCTTGTTAAACCACCATAAAAAAGTGCCAATCCTGCTGGCGTCATAACCATAACAAGGGCAGTAGCAACTATCATCCAAGCTGTATCACCGCCGTTTATTTTATCTGTCGCTGCACTTGCTACCAAAGGTAGTAATGCCGATAGACTTAAAAGAAATTTTAATTTTCTCATAAATTCTCCTCAATTTTTTTGATAAATAATTCTATCATAAAAACTTATACCATTTCAGCTAATATGTGGTTAAAATTTAAGCATGTGATACAATAGAGAAATTTTTGGTATAATAAATAAAAAATATTTCAAGGAATTATGTAGTGAAGATTTTAGTTGCAGATTATATTTTGACTTGTGATGATGACTTTAGAATTATTAAAAATGGTGCAATCTGTTTTGACAAGAAAATTATAGATATTGGCGAAACAGATAAAGTCATAAAAAACAATCCTTATGCAAAAATAAAGTATCTATCCCCAAATTCAGTCATTTTGCCGGGTCTAATAAATACTCATGTCCATTTAGAATTTTCTGCCAATAAAACTATGCTGCTTTATGGTGATTTTATACAATGGCTGCAAAGTGTTATAAAAAAGAGGGATAAATTAAAAGAAAAATGCAATTTTGCCTGTTATGAAAAATCGATTGATCAAATGATTTCAAGCGGTGTGGTAGCTTTTGGTGCAGTGAGTAGTTTTGGAGATGATTTAAAAGCTTGTGTTAACTCTCCACAAAGAGTTGTATATTTTAATGAAATATTAGGATCAAATCCGGATTTTGCAAATCAAATTTGCTCAGATTTTACAAATAGACTAGAAAGAAGCTATGATGCTTCAAATGATACTTTTATCCCTGCCGTATCCATTCATTCAGCTTACTCTACTCATCCTTTTATATGTGATTTTGCTCTAAATATCGCAAAAAAAAATAATCTCTTAACAACCACACATTTTATGGAAAGTAAGGCTGAGAGAGAGTGGTTAGATAGCGGAAGTGGAGATTTTTTAAATTTTTTAAAAACATTTACGAAAAATCCGAAACCAATGTTTACTCCTTTAGAATTTTTAAATAAGTTTAAAGATTTAAATACCATATTTGTCCATGGTACAACATGCAAGCAAGAAGAGTTGGAAATAATATCAAAAATTGGGTCATTATCACACTGTTTTGTATCTAATAGAATTTTAAACAATCCGCTTCTTAACTTGAAAAATGTAAATGATGCAAATATTAATCTGAGTATCGGCACAGATGGTCTTAGCTCAAATATCAGCTTGAATATGTGGGACGAGCTAAGATCGTCTCTTTTTGCTCATTGTGATAATGATTTGTGTGCATTATCGAAACAACTAATACTATCTGCAACAAAAAATGGAGCAAAAGCTCTTAATCTTTTGGATAATACAGAGCTTTCAAAGGGGAAAAATGCAGATATTATAAGTATCATTCTGCCAGATATGGTAGAAGATATAAATCAATTACCGCTTGAACTTATTTTACATACAAAAAGTATCAAAAGTGGCTATATAAATGGAGAAAGATATGTTTAAGGCAATATATGGATTTATAACTGGAGTTTTGGATTTTATAAAAAAATATTTTTTTATATTGTTGGTTATTGTAATTTTATTTTTTTACTCTTTTAATTCATCCAAATCCTTGCAATATAAGCCAAATCTTATGAGAATAAATATAGTAGGTCCAATTTTACAAAGTGACACTTTCTTGCAAGATATCAAAGAAGCAAATCAGAAAAATATCAGAGGCGTACTTGTATATATAAATTCACCAGGAGGCCTGGTTGCACCTTCTGTCGAAATGAGCTTGGCTATAAAAAGATTGAAAATGTATAAACCTGTTGTTGTTTATGCAGCTGGAGTTATGGCAAGCGGAAGTTACTATGCCGGAATATGGGCAGATAAAATAGTAGCAAACCCTGGAGCGATAATTGGCTCAATCGGAGTGATATATGATGGATTAAATTTATCTGAGCTGGCAAAAAAAATAGGAATAAAAGAGCAAGTTTTAAAAGTTGGAAAATATAAAGAAGCAGGGACATTTGCGAGACCTTGGAATAAAGATGAAAAAGCAGAATTAAAAAGAGTTCTTGATGATACTTATAGTATGTTTGTGAATGATGTCGCCAGAGCAAGAGGCTTAAATATAGCAAATAAGAATCAATTTGCTGATGCACATATATTTAGTGCCAGTAGAGCTCAAGCTGTTGGCTTGGTTGATCAAGTAGGCTCTATTTATAAAGCTAAAGAATTACTTATCAAAGAGAGTGGTGTTGCTTATCCAAGATGGAAAAAAAGAGCTAAATATGAGACTTATATAGACAGACTCATAGGAGGTACTGTATCAAAAGTAAGTTCATATTTTACAGGGATAAGAAGCAGTTTATAGATTTTTTGTTGAAATTGCTTTTGCTTTTATAACTGTTTTAAGTGAAATTAATTCAAAAATATCTTCCGGTTTTATCTCTTGTAAGTTTATCGGATGATGGTTTTTTACCACCTGAGCATAAGTGCTTTTGATTTTATTTTTTGGATCATTCATTTCAAGTGATTTTAGAGTGAAGTTTAGCCTTTGTTCTTTATTTGATATTATTTGACTTTCTTTATAAGATAAATTCTTAAATAATGAAATTATGATATCATCTTTTTTATGCAATAAAAAGGAGAATGTATTATGAAATCTTTCTATAAAAGTATTGATCTCTTTTTCATATAATAATATTTTTGATTGTAGAGAGTTTTGTTTGTATGAAAAAAATATATTCTTTAATTCTTCATCTCTTGAAACAACAATCCTTTTAAAAGTATTGTTAAAACTCTCTTGCAAACTATCCATATACATAAACATTTCATTTTTATCAGGTAAAATCATTTCAAAAGCAGCTGATGGGGTCGGTGCCCTCAAATCAGCAACAAAATCACTTATCAAAAAATCTATCTCATGACCTACTGCAGATACTGTAGGTGTTTTAGCATCATATAGTGCTTGAGCTACAATTTCTTCATTAAAAGCCCATAAATCTTCTACACTCCCACCACCTCTGCCAAGAACTATGACATCCACACCAAAATCATCGGCTCTTTTTATATTTTCTGCTATATCCTCGGCTGCATGCGTACCTTGAACAATCGTGTCAATAAGAATAATTTTTACAAGAGGCCATCTTTTTTTTGCAACTCTAAGCATATCTTGAAGTGCTGCTCCTGTTTTTGAAGTAACTACGGCTATAGTTTTTGGAAATATTGGCAAATCTTTTTTTATAGATTTATCAAAATATCCTTTGCCTTCAAGTTTCCTCTTTAGCTGTTCATAGGCAAAAGCTAAAGCACCACTTCCTGATGGTTCCAAAGAAAGACAATTTATCTGATAAGTTCCTCTTGGAGAATAAACAGATACATTTCCATGTGCAACTATATTAAGACCTTCTTCAACTTTAAATTTCAATTTTTGATTATTGCCCTTAAACATAACACAAGATATAGAAGATTTTGCATCTTTTATGGTAAAGTAAAGGTGTCCAGAGCTATGATATGTAACCCTTGAGACTTCCCCCTCAACACTGACTGATAAAAAAGTTGTCTCAAGAAGTGATTTTATCTGATTGTTAAGTTCACTTACACTTACACAGTTTTGCACAAAAGTACCTTTTTGGATTTGCTGTTTTATATTTTTTTGGCTATGAAAAGAGTAGAAATATCCATGGAAAAACCTTTTAGATACTCTATCTCAAACCCACATTCTTCAAGCTCATCTACAAGTTTTTCTCTTGTCAAAAAATTTTCTATGGAATTTGGTAAATAGTTATAAGCTTCATAATTTTTAGACATTATCCCTCCAACGGCCGGAAGAATTTTTTTCATGTAAAAATCACGAATTTTGCTTATTGCGTTTTCATTTTCTAACTTTGTAAACTCTAAGATTACCAATAGCCCGCCTTTTTTTAAAACCCTGTTAAACTCTTTTAATCCCTCAATTCTATCCACAACATTTCTAAGCCCATAAGAGATACTCAGTATATCTGCTTTTTCATTTTCCAAAGGAAGATTTTTGGCTTCAGCTTCTTTAAAAAGTGCATCAATTCTTTTATTTTTAGCTACTTCTAACATTTTTACAGAAGGGTCCATACCTATTATACTATGTATGACAGTATCATTCTTGCCACTTCTTTTGAGCCAATACTCACACATATCCCCAGTACCACAGGCAACATCTACAATCAAATCAATATCTTTTTTATCATAAATCTTGTAAGTTTTATCACATGCTTTTTTACGCCAACTCTTATCAATACCAAAACTTAAAACTCTATTTGCTACATCATAAGTTGGAGCAATTTTATCAAACATTGAAACTATTTTTTTCTGCTTATCCAAAGTAAAATCCTATAAATATTTAATTTATTCTATCAAAAAACTGTTTAAAACTTCCAAAATATAAAAAATAAATAGATTTATCTGTTATATTGGTGTACAACAGTAGGACTTTTCGAGAAAAAAGTGTGCAAGGTCAGATATTTTTTCTCTGGTTTCTTGTAACTCCTTTTGCAATGAAGCTAGATTCATCTCCAAAGTAGATATATTTTTTATAGAACAGTAATCTTGTACCATTTTTATCTGGTTTTGAATATCATTTAAATGTCCAAAAAGATTTTGATATTTTTTAAAAGATTTTCTAATCTTTTCAGCACGATATTTTTTAAGTAAATTATTAGATATTTCCAAAAAATATTTAAATTTCTTTATTTTTATTCGAATTTTATGTAATTCCTCTATAGTGCTGTTATGATCAATTTTTTTAAATAAAAAGATAATCTTCTTAAAAAGTTTTTTAAATTTTTTCTTGCTATATTTTTTTACTGGTAGATCAGAGATATTTATTGCGAAAAATTTATAATCTTCTTTTATAAAAACTTCAAAATCGAACAGTATATTTAAAAATTCTTGCGACTCTAATATTTTTTTAATTTTTAATTTTTCTTTTTGAGATTCATCTTTTAAATATTCAATAAATTTTAATATTTTGCTATCATTAATGCCATCTAATTTTGATAAAAAAACATCAATATCTCTTTTTTTATTTGTTTGAGATACAATTATTTTCAAAGAGTTCATAATCTTTAAAACTGTATCTTTGTCAAAAAGTTCTTTATAAATCGCAAGAAGAGATCTTATTCTTCTTATATTTATTCTAAATTGATGTAAATCCTCACTGTTATTGTTTTGAACTGTTAATTGTGCATATTTTTTTAACAAAACAAAATAGCAATACAACCAGTTTTGCAAATAATCATATATACTCTTTTTTTCAGAAAAAACAAAGTTTTTATTATTATCAAACAAATCCATACTCTCAAATATTTCCTGATTTTCAAAAGGAATATTTGACAAAAGTGCAAGTGAACTATTTGTATAATTATTATCTTCGCTGACATCTTTTATGGCTATTTTTGAAAGAATTTCAGGAAGGATAAAATCTTGCATCTGTTTTTTATTCTTAAATTCAATCTCCAAAAAGGCCAGACCTTTAAATCTCTTTTTAAATATATCAAGTTC
>WFMT01000146.1 GCA_015488975.1 Campylobacteraceae bacterium
CTTTTACTTTAGAATTACACGTGTAACATGAAGGTATCAAGTTATACAAACTCAATGCAAGATATGGATATTTACCTTTGTCAATATAGTGGTCAAGTGTAAAGCCATTTTTAAATTTCCCATCAGATTTTTTAAACTTATTGATAAACTCGATATTACAAAAATAGCATGTATGGACTTCTACATATTGTTCAAAAAACTTAGCAATATGTGTTTGAAATTTATCTTTATAATTAAATAATGCTTTTACATCATTTCGTTCTGACATATTGCCTAAATTGTTTTTGATAGCTAATAATTTTTCAAAAGAACCATAAAGCAAATCATCTAGTGAACAGTCAAACTCTGTTTTGAATTTTGCATCAAATATCTCTTTTAGTGTCTGATTATTTTCTTTTTGAAATTTTCTTTTTGATAAATCATCATAATATTTTTGAGTACCATTCTCTTTATAAACTATTTTAATCATCGTTTAACTCTTCCAATTGAGCTAATAATCTATCTTTTGCACTTTGTTTTGCTCCATCTTTTCCAAGTAATATTTTTTCTATTTCTATGAGATGATTTTCAAGTACTTGTTTTAAATAAGCATCACCTACTATCGATTGAGTTTCCCAAAACTTTTTTTGCTTCTCTAAATATTGTTTTTTTAAACTCTCTTTATTGCTCTCTTTCTTTTCTACTTCTCTATGAAACTCAATAATTTCATTTATCTTTCCCTTCGCAAATTCACCCATAAGCCCATCTTCCATGAAGAAGCTATCACTTAATAGGGTATGGATGTTTTGTCCGAAGGTTTGTTTTTTATCCATGACTTCATCATGTTTTAGGACTTTACAGTTTCCATTTTCGTCTTTGTCTAGAAAGATTATGCTTTGTTTTGGAATATCGGAGATAAGGAATGGTGAATGCGTTGTAAATATCAAACTGTAATTTAATGAATTATGATTATATAAGTCTAATTTTTTTAATATACTTATAATAATATTCAAAAGTTTTTTTTGCCATACAGGATGCAGTGAAATCTCTATCTCTTCAATAAAGATAACAGACTTTTTTGTATGCTTCATATTTTTAATTGTATAAGAAAAATTAACTATAAATTCTAGAAGCTGTTTCTCTCCTGTACTTAATTTTCGATAATTATAGTTTTTATTTTTATTGAAAAATTCCCATCTAATAATATTTGCGTTGTATAAATCAAAAAGTAAAGAACTTTTTTCGACATGCTTTTCATATTTTCTAAGCAAATTATAGTCTATCGATAAATTTTTAGAAATGAAGTTAAAGTTTTTTTTATGACTATCAAAGTTTTCTAAAGTAAAGTTTTTTTCTAAAATATTTACTAAAACAGAATACTTAGTAATATACTTTAATAGGTTTGCATTTTGTTTAAAATCATCCAGCATCCCTTGTTTTTCTTTAAATATTTTCTCTATAATCTTTTTAAGTTCTGCAAAATACTCTTTAATAAGAATTACTATTGCTAAATATATAGTAGTTTTTTCTTTTCTATTTTCTTGTTTATCAAATAGTATAGAAATCATATTTAAAAATTCTTTTAAAAAAAACTCTTTAAATTCTTTATTTAAATCATGTTCAAATCTTCTTACTACATGAATATACTCTTTTAAAAAATAGAATGACATAAACTTATAAATTACTTCAGTTTTTTTATCTTTTTCTTTAATATTGTTTATTTCATCAGAAGACCATGAAGATTCTATTCCAAAATCAATATTATAAAAATTATTAATTTCTTTATACTTTTCAATATATTCATCGTCATAGTCTAAAAAAAGTTCTTGTTTTCTTTTAGAATCAATTTCAAGATACATCTTATCAAATAAAAAATTCTCATCTAAAAAATCAAAAAATGAATCCTTTTCTTTTATTAGATAAGTGTCCAGTTTCACCACGTTATGGTTGCCTAGTTTCATCAATAAAAAAGTGATAGCTTAATACACATAATAGTAAAATCTTTATACCACATAAGGATTTTAAAATGTCACAAGTCTATCACCCCAATGCCAGAACAAACCAGCA
>WFMT01000147.1 GCA_015488975.1 Campylobacteraceae bacterium
CGAAAGTCTGTATTTTCCATTTACCTTTTGTTAGTTCTCCGCTCTTCTTATCTGTGAAGTCTTTAGCTTTGAATAGGTTTTCAATTTTTACTTTTAATAACAGTTCCATTACTGATGTTCCTTTTTGGTATAATTTTGTCATGACAAGAAAGTATATCAAAATTGTCTTGACAAAACAAGAAAGGTTTTTTAATGAAACAAAACAGAACTGAAAAAATGGATTTTAGATGCACACCAGAAGAAAAAAAAGGAATTGAAGATTTAGCAAAATATTTGGATATGTCATCAGGAACATTATTAAGAAATTTAACTTTATCAAGTTATGAAGATGCAATAGTCTTTAAAAAACTAGGACTTTTAAAAGGTGCTAGAAAATACCAAGACTTCAAAGAAAAATATAGTCAGATTTTTAAACCAACTTTACCAGGTATGGATTAGACACTGTAGCCGTATCTATCTCATACGGTCTATACGTTTTATTTTAATTGGACCAGGGATAAAGCGAATTAAATTTAACCGCAGCACAAAGTACGATACTGTCTTATTTTGCATAGCGAAGAGAGAAGCTCTCTCTCTTCTTAGACTTGATTTTCCCGACTGTGTAAATTTAATTAGAAGCTGATTATGTAGAAGTAGGCAAAGTTTTATCTTTCATACCTAACGCCCATTGTCTATTAAATTGTATGATAATATTATGTTATCGTACAAATATGAATAGCGACATTGCGTCGAGCGTCACTAAAGCGTTCCTACTCCTTATTTGTCGCTATCTTCATAGTAATTCAAACCATATTTGCCATCATGAAACTTATATACAAGAGTTTTTATACGTTCCCATATCTCTTCATTTTTAAAACCTTCATAAACTAGATCTCCATCTTCTACATCATCAAGTATCATCTTTTTTCTATACTCTTTTATTATTCCACCAAAAGCTAAAGCTCTTTTTCTTTTCATTTGTATAGTTAAAAGTTCAAATAAATCTATAGGCATATTTTTTAAATCAATAGACTTTAATGGATATTTTATTGTTTCGGCTACAGCTTTGGCAATAGCATCATTTTCGCCTTTACCTTTAATTATCCTAACATCAACACTAGGAGCATAATCAGCTCTTAAAGCTTTTTGCCACATCTTGATAAATTCTTCCTGCTTGATATATAAATTCAATTTAGTATCAAAATATTTTGAGGGTACAACAAATAAACAATGGTAATGAGGGTGTATAAATTGATTATCATCTTTTTGGGGAGGTATTTCCAAAGCTCTCATAAAGCCAAATATTGAACCTTTGAAGCGTTTAGTTTCAATCATTCTTGCAAAAGCTTTATTCATTAGCTTTATAGTATCACTTAAATCGTTTATATGACAGTTCTTAACCGTAAACGTAACAAATATGTATCTAACCTTGTTTTGAGCTTCTATAGCCTTTAAAACGTCATAGGATTGTATAGCTAACTTCCTAGCTCTTCTCCAATTACAAAAAGGACAAAACCTATCTTTGCAAGTATACATCTCTTCAAGATGTTTCTCTTGCTCTTTAGTTTGCTTATGTTGATATAGTCCAAATTGTAATCTTTGACCACAATCTTCCATATCAAGATATTTATTTTTATTGAAATACTGGTACTTTTCCATGATGAATAAAGATAGTAATTTCTTCTCTTGAAATTCTACCTCTTCCAAAATTGGTAATTTTTGGGTATTATTCTGCATTGTTTTAAATAAAACCTATTCTCAATCTTTGGCGAGGGAGAGAGTAGGTTTTAACCTTTCATATATTTATTTTTTAATCCTAATCTTTCAAATATTCTTACAAATTGTATCTAAAATAGCCGTTAAGTGACTTTTTGGGGTCAAACGCCGTAAATACGGGGTCTATCGCACTTTTGAAAATCTGAGTTATTTCCATAGTATAAATACAAGGTAAGAGCCTCTCTAAAATAAATAACATTTGTAAGAATATTTAATATTGCCATGGTGCTTTTGCGTGCTTCATCGTCAATCGCCTAAGGGCTCTTCCTCTTCAGTACTCACACGCACCATATGCAAAATTTCTAATTCGTGTAAAAGGATTATTATTCTAAGCCATAAAATCCGACTCTATTATTACTAATATAAGTGCCAACGGACAATGTAACTTCTTGGTTTTTTTTATCTTTAACTCTTTGGTATATGCTTTCAGGGATTGAAATATCTATCAATTTCATTTGAGTACCTTGGTCAGTTTCTATATTGTCGAAAGTCTGTATTTTCCATTTACCTTTTGTTAGTTCTCCGCTCTTCTTATCTGTGAAGTCTTTAGCTTTGAATAGGTTTTCAATTTTTACTTTTAATAACAGTTCCATTACTGATGTTCCTTTTTGGTATAATTTTGTCATGACAAGAAA
>WFMT01000148.1 GCA_015488975.1 Campylobacteraceae bacterium
CAAAAAGGAGTATTAGAGAGTTTAAGAGAACCTCTTGAAGATCATAAAGTTCTAATTTCAAGAGTAAATTCAAAAGTTGAATATCATACTAAGTTCTTATTTATAGCTGCTCAAAATCCTTGCCCTTGCGGCAACCTTTTGAGTACGGTCAATGAATGCAGATGCAATGAACTTGAGATACAAAGATATAAAAACAGACTCTCAGGACCCCTTCTTGACAGGATAGATTTGTATGTGCAGATGGATGAAATCTCAAGAAAAGATAAGCCTTCTATCAGCTCACATCAAATGTTTAAACTCGTTAAAAAAGCTTTCATAAAACAAAAAAGAAGAGGACAAAGTGAACTCAATGGTAAAATGAGTGAAAAAGATATAGAAAGATTTTGTAAACTTGACAGCACAAACGAAAACATACTCCATTTGGCAGTTTCAAAATTTGGTCTGACTCAAAGAGGTATCAATAAAATTTTAAGAGTAGCAAGAACAATTGCCGACATTGAAGATAGTGAAAACATACAAAAAACTCACTTACTTGAAGCTATCAGTTACAGAAAAAGATAAAGGGAGGTAATATCATGAAGTTTGTGTTTGATGAAGTTTATTCACTCGATCAAAGATGTTATGATGAGTTTGGCTTAAACGAAGATATACTTATGGAAAATGCCGCTCAGGCCATAAGCAGAGAAATTCATAAAAAATTTAAAAAAGGAAGTTCGGTTTTTGTAGTCTCGGGTCCTGGCAACAATGGAGCTGACGGAGTTACACTTGCAAGAATTCTGCAGGGTGATTTTAAAGTTTTTTTATATTTGCCTCTTGGCGCAAAGTCAAAAATGTGTCAAATCCAACTCAAAAGAGCAAAAAATATAGATATTAATATAGTTGACAGCATTATACAAAGCGATATTGTCGTAGATGCACTCTTTGGCTCAGGACTTAATAAATCTCTAAATGATAAAGTTATCTCTATAGTTAAAGAGTTAAATGAGCACACATCTTACAAAATAGCTTGTGATATTCCAACCGGTATTGACACAAAAGGCAACCCAAACCCAATATCTTTCAAAGCTGATATGACTATAAGTATGGGAGCGTACAAAACTCCTCTTTTTAGCGATAATGCAAAAGATTTTGTAGGAATTATAAAAGTAGCTGACCTTGGAGTCAGTAGAAGTGTTTATGAAAGACAAAGCGATACATTTTTACTTGAAAAAAAGGATATGAAACTGCCGTACAGATATCAAAAAAACTCCAATAAAGGTGATTTTGGACACTCCTTGATGATACTCGGAGAAAAAAAAGGAGCTTGTGTTATAACAGCAAAAGCTTCATTTGCTTTTGGCAGTGGACTTTGTAGTGTTTACTCCAAAAAAGCCGTAAAACTACCAGATGAAATCATGCTATCAAAACAAATTCCTCAAAAAGCAACTTCCATAGCTTTTGGAATGGGACTTGGAGAAAGATATAAGCCTGAACTTTTAAAAGAGATTGTAGAAAAAGAAGAGACTCCTGTAGTGTTAGATGCGGATATTTTAAAAAGTGAGGCAGTACTCCTTTTTTTAAGTCAAAGAACAAATCTTATTTTGACTCCTCATCCAAAAGAGTTCTCGCTCCTTTTAAAGATATGCGGTTTTGGAGAATTTAACACAAAAGATATCCAAAAAGACAGATTTACTTTTGCAAGAGAATTTACGAATAAATATAAGGATATAGTTTTACTTTTAAAAGGCAGCAATACTCTCATAGCTCAAAATAAAAAAGTTTTTATAAACAGTTTTGGTACAAACACCCTCTCCAAAGGTGGGAGTGGGGATGTTTTGACAGGGCTGATAGCTTCAATGACAGCTCAGGGCTATAAACCACTTGATGCAGCAATCATCAGCTCGCTTGCTCACTCATTTGCGGCAAAAAGATACAAAAAGGCAAACTACTCCTTGACTCCAAATGATTTGATTGAAGGTATCAAATGTCTGTAAAAAAAATAGTTATTTTATTTAGCGGAGTTGGAACAAATCTTCAAAATATCATAAGTAAACTTCATAAAAAAAAGATACATTCAGTAACTTACGAAGTTGTAGGTGCTATATGCAATAAAAAAGAGGCACAGGGTATAAATATATGCAAAAAACATCACATACCTTTTACCTTGATAGAGCATAAAACATATAACTCCCGCGAAGAGTTTGATAAAGAATTGGTACGCCAAATTCAAAAATTTGACCCTGATATAACGGTTCTTGCAGGATTTATGAGAATATTAACTTCTGTTTTTACAAAAAACATAAAAGCTATCAATCTTCATCCTTCCATTTTGCCACTTTTTAAAGGTGAAAATGCCATACAAAGAAGCTTTGAATCAGATATGAAAATTGGCGGGGTGAGTGTGCATTTTGTAAGCGATGAGTTAGATGGTGGCAACATAATACTCCAAGAGTGTTTTCAAAAAGAAGAGAGTCAAACACTGCAAAGTTTTCAAAATAAAATAAAACAGTTAGAGTTTGAACTATTGCCAAAAGCAATTATAAAAATTTTAAAGGATAAATAATGCAAGAGAATGAAACAAAAGTAACAATAAGTAAGATAGACATACCTTTTTGGAATTTGGTTATATTTATAGTAAAATTATCGCTTGCATCAATACCTGCAATTTTTATCATTTGGTTTATTATGATGCTTTTTACCATGATATTTGGCGGTACTTTTATGATGTTTGGTTCACATGGGGGGTTTTGATCACCCCATAGGATAAAGAATTTTTTGATGAACCTTATCACACTCTTGCAATATCTCATCATCTAAAATTAAATCCATTGCCAAAAGAGATTCTTCTAATTGTTCTGATTTTCTAGCTCCAACTATTGTAGATGCCACAAAATCAAATTGTTTGCTCCATGCAATAGCCAAAGTTACAGGCGAGAGGTTGTATTTTTTAGCGATTTTAATATATAATTTTGTAGATTCAAGTGTTTCATCGTTAACAAATCTTTTTACCTGTTCTCTCACTCTTGGATTTTCATTTGCCATATATGATGCAAACCTACACTCAGAATCAATATATTCACTATTATACTTTCCACTCAGCACGCCTCCTGCCATCGGTGAATATGGTAAAAGAGAAATATGCTCTTTCTTGCATACCTCAGCGATAGAGTCCAAAAATCTTCTATTGAGTAAAGAAAAGTTATTTTGTATGGATTCAAATCTTTTGTAACCTTTGCAATTAGCTACTTCATTTGCCTTTGTAAGCCCATAAGCCGTATCATTTGAAGTTCCAATATATCTTATCTTTCCCTCTTTTACAAGCTCATTAAAAACTTCCAAAGCTTCATCTATAGGTACTATTTGATCAGGCCAATGAACTTGATAAAGATCTATATACTCAGTTTGAAGTCTTTTTAAACTCCCCTCAACAGCTTTTTTTATGTGAAATCTATCTATCGCAGTCAAGCCATGTC
>WFMT01000149.1 GCA_015488975.1 Campylobacteraceae bacterium
GGTATCTTTAAAGATTTTTTATTGTCATGATATAGTTTTTCAAATACTGAAACAGTTAATCAATGATAAAAATGTAATTTTCTTGGATAAAAGTTTATTTGATAATTTTTCACAAATAATAAATGCTGATAATAGCTCTATTTTTATTTCAAATAATAAAGATTTTACAAGCAGCATTAATCCTGACATTACATCTATCAAAGAAAGTAGTATAAATTATATAAATTTAGTAAAGTATTCACTTTTTGAATCTGATTTTATAATAAATAATATTTATTATAAAAATATTAAAATTCCTAAAATATTCCTTCATTTTTTAAATAATGCTATAAACTTTTTACAAATAAACAATATAGCTTACTCTATTACAAATATTTATCTACAAGAGCATTTTGAACCAGTATTTATAGATAAAAACTTAAATATTAAAGACTTTGGATCAACCAATAAAGTGCTACTGTTAGAAAAAGATCCAAGTCTAATAAATAAAGAGATAATATATCTAAATACTTATGCAAGATATGCAAAAAGTTGTTTAATGTTACCAAAAGATGATATTTTTAAAGATAATATTTTTAAAATTATTAATTATGACAATATGAATGATATTTTTAAAATTAAAGATAATAATTATAATTTTTATCTTATTTTAAAAAAGGAAAAAGATGATATATTTGCTTATATCACAAAAAAACACAAACAAAAAACTTTATTTTAAAACCAAGAAGGACACAAAAAATGAGTGAAGAACCCGACTCGAGTAGCAATAGCTATATAAGAGAATATTGGGATTTAGTCTTAGGCATAATAACTGCGGTTTTTGCACTATATTTTAACCATATACAGATGAGCGGATTAGATACCATCTTTTCTGCATTATCAATCGGATTACTTTCTATAACAGTTTCAGAAATTGCTGAGATTTTAGCCCATAAGATAAGTGAACCTTATGGAAGTTTTTTGCTTACAATTTCAGCAGTAGTTGTAGAAATCATATTACTTTTTAGTATTCTTTTACAAAGTGCACACAACCCTGATGCCATCGAAACAGTAAAAGGAGGTATAATTTCAGCAGTTTTGGTTGACATGAATGTACTTTTGGGATTATCTGTTTTTATAGGTGGTTTATCCTTTAAAGAACAACAACACAATGAAGATACTTCAAGTACTTATACAACTATACTTTATGTCTCTTCACTTGCTCTTTTGGTTCCTGGTATATTGGATTATACAAGACATGGCGGCGAAATCATCAAGCAGGCAAGTTTGGCTATTGCATTTATACTACTTTTATTTTATATAGTTATTTTAATATTTCAAACAAAAACACATACACATTTTTTTAAATCTACTGCGAGGAGTAGAATTTTTAGATATAAAAAAATGATAAAAGAACATTTGGAAAATAGTGATGCTGAAGAAGAGCACAGTAGCATATACATATTTGACAAACTACCGAAAATATTTAATTTCTTATCTATGTTTGTTTTGATTTTTATTATTGGTGTAATGGCAGAAATTTTTGCGACTACTAGTCTTCCGCTTTTTAAAAGTTATGGTATATCCACTGGCATTGCAGGTTTACTTATAGCTATCATAAGTGTAACTCCAGAAATTTTTACAGCCATAAAAGCGGCTAAAAATGATCAAATCCAAAGGGTTATCAATATAGCAATGGGGGCATCGACTGTTTCAATACTTTTGACTGTGCCAATTCTTCTTTTCTTAGGTTATATGGTAGACATAAATTTAACATTAAATTTTAATTCACTTCAAGTTGGGGCATTGATATTTACAGTGATTTTAGCTTGGAAAACCACGGATGATGGCGAAACAAATTATTTTGAAGGACTTTCACATTTGATGCTTTTTTTAAGTTATGCCATTATTGCCGCATTTTATTAGATTTTAAAGTTTTTTCGTATACAATAATTAAAATTTATTATAAAGGAACAATATGAAGAAAAGTTTTAAGATTTTAATGCTTCTTAGTGCTTTTTTGCTGATTGCTTTACCTGCATCGGCAAAAACAATTAGATGGAGAATGGCACTTAGCTGGCCATCAAATTTAACCCCTCTTGCTTCTCCTGCTCTTGAAGTTGCAAAATGGATGAAAGAGATGAGTCATGGTAAATTTATCATAAGAGTAGAAGGTTCTGAAAAAACAAAAGCTGCCCTTGGTGTGCTTGATATGGTAAAAAGCGGTTCATATCAAATGGGAAATAGCGGTTCATATTACTGGATAGGCAAAGATCCAAATACTGTATGGTTTACAACAGTTCCATGGGGTATGACAACTGCTGAACAATATGCTTGGTTCTACTATGGAAACGGTATGAAATATATGAAAAAAGTTTATGACAAATTTGGAGTTTACAGCTTTCCAGCCGGTAACACAGGAGTTCAAATGGGTGGTTGGTTTAGAAAAGAGATTAAAAGTGTAAAAGACTTAAAAGGTCTCAAGATGAGAATTCCCGGATTTGCCGGAAAGGTTATGGCAAGACTCGGTGTAAATGTTGTAAATATTCCTGCAGGTGAACTTTATACTTCACTTGATCGTGGTACAATAGATGCTTTGGAGTGGGTTGGACCAGCAATGGATATTAAAATGGGCTTTTATAAAGTTGCGCCTTATTACTACACCGGATGGCATGAACCAGCAAGTGAAATGCAATTTTTAGTAAATAAAAAGGCTTTCAATAAGCTTCCAAAAAAATATAAAGTTATGCTTACGACTGCTATGAAAGCAGCAGCAGCTGATATGTTTATAGAAAATTTTGCAAAAAGTGTAACAGCTTGGCAAAAAATGAAGAAACAGTACCCTAATATAAAAGTTAAATCATTTCCTATACCTGTTTTAAAAGCTATGAAAAAAGCTACAGATGAAGTTATGAATTCTTATGCACAAAAAAACAAATTGTTTAAAGAGATTTGGACAGATTATCAAGCTTATTTGAAAAAAGCTAGAGTTTGGACAATGATGAGTGAATACTACTATTTGAAAGCTTCAAAAGAAGTTGGAGCTGGACAATAATCCTTGCACTTTGGCCGGTATTAACCGGCCAACCAAAATAAATCAAAAAGATTAATAATGCTAATAACTATAGAAAAAATACTCAATAAATTTATTGATATACTGGGCAATATTTTAGTCGTTATGTTACTTCTTATGATACTCAATGTTTTTTACGATGTCATTATGAGATATGTATTTCATAACAGTTCCATAGCTATGCAAGAAATGGAGTGGCATTTTTTTTCCATAGTGATACTTTTTGGAGTATCTTATTCACTAAAAGAGGATGCACATGTTAGAGTGGATTTTGTTTATGATAGGCTTAGTGTAAAAACAAAGGCTATGATAAATATAATCGGCACTGTAATATTCTTACTCCCTTTTATTATTTTAATCATATACGGCTCTATTCCTTTTGTCATGGATTCTTATACAACCAATGAAGTCTCCAGTGATCCTGGAGGATTAAAACATTTATGGATGATAAAAGCTATGATTCCACTTTCGTTTTCAATATTACTGATAGAAGCATTTCACTATATTATTAAGAATATAAATATATATAGAGGCTATGAGGATTTACCTCAAGAAGATCCAGAAGGAGCATTATCGTGACTGGTCTTATAATGTTTGCAGCAGCGCTAATACTTTTAGTTGTAGGTTATCCGGTTGCTTTTACTTTTGGTGCGGTTGCAATGTTTTTTGGTGCAATTGCTGCTTTTTTAAATATTGTTCCAGACCACTGGACTATGCTACATTTTTTTTCAGGCTGGAGCATGACAGATTTTACAGATGAATTTTTATCTATGTTTGCTATGATGCCTTTTAGAATTTATTCTATTATGACAAATAAAATTCTTATGGCTGTGCCACTTTTTATATATATGGGTATAGTTTTACAAAAGTCTGACCTTGCTACAAGATTACTTGA
>WFMT01000150.1 GCA_015488975.1 Campylobacteraceae bacterium
CTGAAAAGATAAATGCTATTATCATAATATTTATATTAAAAATTACATCAAGATGCATAAAATAATCTATTATATAAGTGATTCCTATACCAAAAATTATCCCTATAATGCCACCTATTGAGGAAAGAACTCCTGATTCAATTAAAAATTGAGACAGGATATCCTCTTTTGTTGCTCCCACCGCCATCCTGACACCTATCTCTCTTGTTCTTTCAGTCACTGATACGAGCATTATATTCATAATTCCAATACCTCCTACAATCAGGCTGATTGATGCAATTGCTGCCAAAAAAAGTGTGAGGATATTTGTTATTTTATCTAATGTTTTCAATATCTCTTGCAAGTCTCGTATAGAAAAATTGTCAGGTTTTCCTTTTTTTATATGCCTGAGTTCTCTTAAAATAACTCTTATTTGTTCTTTGGCTTCTTTTAAAGGAATGTCTTTTTTAACTTTTACTATCATAACTCCCAAATTATTTGAACCGGTAAACCTTCTTTGAACAAACTTTACAGGTGCAAAAACAACATCATCTTGATCCTCTCCAAAAGTATTTTCTCCTTTAGGTTTCAGCACTCCAATGACATCACAAGAAAATGTATTTAATCTTATTGTCCTACCTAAAATATTGTCAGTTAAAGATAATTTGTTAAAAACAGTTTTACCTATAATACAAACATTTTTACCGCTTTGTATTTCATCTGGGATAAAAAAGCTGCCATCTTTTAGCTTGTAATTTTCGATTTTAAAATAATCATTTTCTATGCCACTAAGTGTGGTTGAATAGTTTTTATTTTTATATATCGCTAAAATCCCTGCATTTACTTTTGGAGAAATAGCTTCTATGGAGTAAACTGATTTTTTTAAAACATGTATTTCATTTAATGTAAAAAGAGGCGAATTTTGTGTTCTTCCTCCCGGTCCTTTTGATTGTCCTGGAATTATAAAAAGATTTCTGCTTCCAAGTTTGCTTATGCTACCTGTGATATGCCTGCTGGCACTTTTTCCTATATTTATCATAGCTACAACTGATGCTATTCCTATGATGATACCTATTGTTGTTAAAAATGAACGAAAAAAATTTCTTTTTATTTCCTGTAAAGCTTGAATCAGTGCATTTATTAACATAAGACACCATCTCTAATTTTTATAATTTTAGAGGCATATTTTGCCATGTCTTCTTCATGAGTTACCATGACGACTGTGATACCTTGTTTATTCAATTTGGTGATTAACTCCATAGTCTCAGTTTTTCTTTCAGAATCAAGATTGCCAGTAGGCTCATCGGCAAATAAAATTTTAGGATTTGTAACTATCGCCCTAGCTGTTGCTACTCTTTGTTGCTGACCTCCGCTTAACTTGTTTACTTGATAGTATATTCTATCGGAGAGATCAACTACTTCTAAAGCTTCTATGCTTCTTTTTATCCTCTCTTTTTTTGAAACACCTTGATAAATAAGAGGCATTTGTACATTATCAAGTGCTGTGGTTTTTTTCAAAAGGTTAAAATTTTGAAAGATAAATCCAAAAATATATCTTCTGATTAATGCTCTTTGATTCATATCAAGATAAGATATATTTTGATCCTCTAAAAGATATTCTCCTTTCGTTGGCGTATCAAGAGCTCCAAGTATATTCATAAGAGTAGATTTCCCACTCCCGCTTGGTCCCATAAGTGCTATAAAGTCATTTTTTTGGATATGTAAATTTATACCTCTTAAAACACTTGTCTGCGTTTCCTTCTTACCAAATATTTTAGTAATATTTTTTAGTTTTATCATTTTTTTTGTGCTATTATTACTTTCTCTCCAACCTTTAATCTTTCTGAAGAGACTGCACATTTGTTGAAGTTGAAGCCCAATACTTTTACTTTTACAGGTATAGGTATATTGTCTTTTAAAATATAAACTTTGTTTTTCACTTTTGGTTTAAAAAGTAGAGCTGCTCTTGGAATAATTTTCACATTTTTAATCGTTTTGGTTATAATGCTTATATTGGCACTCATTCCAGGCTTTAGCAGTAAATTGTTATTTTGTATATTCACTATTGCCTCGTAAGTAACAACACCATTTATATTTCTAGGTTCAAGTCTGATTTGAGATATTTTAGCAGTAAATATTTTGTTTGGATACGCATCTACTGTAAACTTAACCAAATCATTATCTTTTATATTGGATATATCAAGCTCATCTACAGCTATTTGAAGTTGCATTTTTTTTAGGTTTTGAGCTATTATAAATAAAGTAGGAGTTTGAAATGAAGCTGCTACAGTTTGCCCTACATTTACATTTTTACTAAGAACAATCCCATTTACCGGCGAATATATAATAGTTTTACCAAGATTGTAGTTTGCTGATTTTAGTGAATCTAAACTTACCCTAAGTGTCGCTTTTGCAACCATCAGGCTATCTTTTAAGGTTTGAATATCGAGCTTATCAGTTTTATATATTGTTTTATCATTGTCATAAGTTTTTTGCGAGGGCAGAGTATTGTTAGATGTTTTTTTTAAAGATATGTCTCTTTGAAAATTTATTTTTGCATTCTGATAGTTATCTTTTGCTATTTTGATTTGTGTTTGTAGCTTTAAAATAGCAGATTTTGCATTTTGAACATTAGCAAGAGCTTGATCTTTTGCAAACTTATAATTAGTATCATCTATTTTTGCAAGGATTTCTCCTTTTTTTACAATCGAATTATAATCTACATAAATTTTTTTAATTGTTCCTGAAACTTCAGTACCTACATTTACTTGAGTTGTCGGGTTTATAGAGCCGGTTTCAGATACGCTTAGATTTAAATCTCCTATAATTACTGAACTTGTTATATAAGATTTATGTTTTTTTGGCTTTAAATGAAATATAAAATAAATTCCAACTATCAAAATAATGATAACTATCGTAATAATCCACCATTTTTTCGAATTTCTTTTTTTATTTACGATATCTTGTAATTCCATATTGCATAGCCTTGATTTTTTTTGGATTATATAACTGACCTTTTCGTTAGAAAATTTCCACCATAGCTCTATCTATACTGAAAACTTTCTGCCTCGTATTATACCACATTCTATAATGCTGATGATGTGATATAGTGCTTAAGGTCAGCTATATAGTTTATATGGTGATAATATCAAACTTTTTGTTTTAAAACTATAAAAACATACTCAGCATCTTGATACTCAAAGATATAAGCAATAATGCAAATATTTTTTTTATAGTGCCAACAGGTAACTTATGGGAAAGTTTTGCACCAATTGGAACCATGAGAGAGCTAAATAATGAAATAACTATAAATGCCGGAAGTGATATATATCCAAAAGTAAGATCTTGTAAGTTTGTGTGTTGCCAACCATTGATCAAATATCCTAAAGTTGCACTTAGTGCAAGTGGAAAACCTATAGTTGCGGCAGTACCGATAGCTTTTCGGATACCTGTATTTTGCCAAATCAAATAAGGCACATTCAAAGAAGTCCCACCTATGGATACCATAGCAGAAACAGCCCCTATGATAAAACCGGAAAATAATTGCCAAAAAGCTCCTAATAATTCTCTATCTGGTTTTGGTTTTTTATTTAAGAACATTTGTAAAGCAACATATGCCATAAAAATAGAAAAAAATACAGATAAAAACAGTGAGCTAAGATGAGAAACTATAAAAGTTGCTAAAAATGCCCCAAGCAAGATGCCAGGAGTCATTAGTTTTACTACATTCCAAAGCACATCGCCAAGTTTATGGTGTGTTATCATATTTGTAAAAGATGTTATTACTATAGTTGCCATAGCTGTTCCAAGTGCGAGATGTACAACTTCGTTTTGTGGTATCTTTTGCATCAAAAAAATTGCCGTAAGCGAAGGAACAAGTATGCCTCCGCCTCCTATGCCAAGCATCCCGGCTGCAATGCCCACAAATGAGCCTAAAACAATATAAATAGCAATAAACTCCCAACTTATCATTTTAACTTTTTTACTTAACTTTTCCGTTAATGATAAATCTTAAAGCATTTAGTTTTATAAAGCCGGCAGCATCTTTTTGATTGTAAACTTCATCTTCTTCAAAAGTACAGTATGCTGCGTTAAAAAGAGAATTTGGAGATGTTCTTCCAACTACTGTGGTATTTCCTTTGTATAACTTGAGCCTTACTGTTCCTTTTACTTTTTCTTGTGTTCGATCTATGGCTGCTTGAAGCATTTCTCTCTCCGGGGCAAACCAAAAACCGTTATATACGAGCGTGGCATATTTAGGCATGATTTCATCTTTTGTATGGGCTTCTTCTCTATCAAGTGTGATACTCTCTATGGCACGATGAGCCTTTAAAAGTATTGTTCCGCCTGGGGTCTCGTAGCATCCTCTGCTTTTCATACCCACAAATCTATTTTCTACTATATCAACTCTTCCAATGCCATGAGTATTTCCTAAATCATTTAATTTTCTAAGAAGTTTTGAAGGAGATAATTTTTCACCGTTTATGCTCACAGGATCTCCTTTTTCAAAGCCTATTTCTATGTATTCTGGCTTATTTGGTGCAAACTCTATAGAATTTGTCCATCTCCACATGCTCTCTTCAGGTTCGGCGCCTGGATCTTCTAATATACCGCCTTCATAAGAGATATGAAGCAAGTTTGCATCCATAGAATAGGGTGATTTTTTGCCGTGCCCTTCTATCTTGATGCCATGTTTTGCTGCATAAGCTAAAAGTTTTTCTCTACTGTTTAAGTCCCACTCTCTCCAGGGGGCTATGACTGTGAGATTTGGATTTTTACTCAAATACCCGATTTCAAATCGCACTTGATCATTTCCTTTGCCAGTTGCTCCATGGCTTACTGCATCTGCACCGGTTAGTTTGGCTATCTCAACTTGTCTTTTTGCTATAAGTGGTCTGGCTATAGAAGTTCCTAAGAGATATTCTCCTTCGTAAATAGCATTTGCCCTGAACATTGGAAATACATAATCTTTTACAAACTCTTCTGTTAAATCCTCTATAAAGATATTTTCCGGTTTTATGCCAAGAGCCAAAGCTTTTTCTCTTGCTGGTTCAACCTCTTCACCTTGACCTATATCGGCTGTAAATGTTACAACTTCGGCATTATACTCATCTTGAAGCCATTTGAGTATAACACTCGTATCAAGTCCTCCACTATAAGCTAAAACAACTTTTTTAACATCTTTTTTCAATTTTTTCTCCATTGTTGAAATATTTAATAGTATTTTATCTAAAAACAGATAAAAAAGTTATTTATCTTAAATTGTAATAAATGTGATGATGAGCTTTGATAATCTTTTTTCCAAAACAAGCAAATATTATACCGTTTCTAAGCAATCTTTTTATAAAATAACTTTATGAGAATAGATAAATATTTAAATAGTGTAAATATCACTAAAAGGCGAGCCGTATCGGAAGATATGTGTAAAAGCGGAGTTGTCAGTATAAATGGCAGAGTTGCAAAACCTGCCAAAGATGTAAAAGTTGGGGATTTTATAGAAATCAAGTATCTTGAAAGAGTTGAGAGATATGAAGTTTTGCAAATTCCTATTACTAAAAGTATTCCTAAAAGTAAAAAAGATGAGTATGTAAGGAGGGTTGATGTTTAATGAATCCAAAAAAATATTTGAGGAAATTTTTGAAAATAAAATCGAACAGGAAGTTGCGAGAGATTATCTTGTAAAATTATATAAAAGAGGTGAAAGTGCAGAAGAGATAGCCGCTGCTACCGAAGTTATGAGAGAGTACTCTTTGAAACTTGATATAGATGAGAGCTTAAGAGATAAGCTTATAGATATAGTAGGTACAGGTGGAGATAAAAGTAATAGTTTTAACATCTCAAGTACCGTATCTCTACTTCTTCCGTCTCTTGGATGTGTTGTAGCAAAGCATGGCAACAGAGCTATAACAAGCAGTAGTGGGAGTGCTGATATGCTTGAAGCTTTAGGTATAAACTTAACTTTGAATACAAAAGGGCAGATAAAAATGCTTCAAGAGAGTGGTTTTGCATTTTTATTTGCCATAAATCATCATCCTGCCATGAAATATATAATGCCGATAAGAAAAAGTTTGGCTCATAGAACTATATTTAATATTTTAGGACCATTAACCAATCCAGCCGGTGCAAAAAAATATCTTATAGGTGTTTTTAGTGATAAGTTTTTAAACAGGATAATAGTCGGACTTAGTATGCTTGATACAAAAACAG
>WFMT01000151.1 GCA_015488975.1 Campylobacteraceae bacterium
CTCCGCCCTCACTTATAGCATCATCTTTAAAAACTTCTATATTTTTAAATTGTGAAAAATTTTCTTTTATAAATTCATAATCTTTAGGATTTGTCTTTATACTTATTTTATTTGCATTTTTAATATCATTTATCAAACTTTTTGCCAATGCTAATGCAATTTCACTGCTATTTTTAGAAATCTCTTGCACAATAACTTCTTTCGCAATTTCAACAGAAGCATGGGATAATTCATCTTTTAATGTATCCATATAAGTTTTGCATTCACCAAAAGTATCATCTAACTTCCTGATTGAATTTCTATATTGTACTTTAAGATTTAAATACTCATCTTCAAGCTCTTTTTTTGCAAGATTATATCCTTTTTGCTCTCCTTCCTTTAAAGCACTTTGCGTCTGCTTTTTCAATCTTTCTTCGAATTCTTTTTGACCATCTTCTATCTTCATTTGCAACTTTACTATATCAGAAGACATTTTATCGCTTTTTTCTAATAATTCTGATATAAATCCATCTTTTATCTTTTTGTCTTCTTGCTCTTTAAGCTCATTTCCAAGATCCTCTTTTGATTTTGTTTCATCAGAAATTTCATCATTATGAGCAGTTTGGGAGCTCAATATTTTAAAATTATATTTTTGAATCAAATGCTGTTTGATTGAATCTGAATCAATTACATTTTTATTATTATTCATCTCTTTATTACTCTATCATTTCATCGGATTCACCGATTTGTATAACGCCTTGTTCGGCCAGTTTTTGAACCTCTTCGACAATTTTTCTTTGAGCCTCTTCCACATCTTTTACTCTTACAGCTCCTAAAAACTGCATTTCCTCTGTAAAAGCCTCCTGCGCCCTTTGAGACATACTGCTCATAAATTTATCTCTAAGTTCTTCTTGAGCACCTTTTAATGCTATCATCAAATCTTTTTTATCAGCAACTTTTAATATCTCTCTTATGCCATTATTATCCATTTTTATAATATCTTCAAAAGTAAACATCATGTCTTTTATAATATTGGATAATTTCTCATCATTTTGCTCAATCAAACTAAGAGTAGATTTAGCTGCTTTTTGTCCTAGTCTATTGAGTATCTCAGCAACTGCTCTTGGTCCCCCGACTTCTACTTTGTAAGAAGTAAGAGATTCGAGTTTGCTTTCTAATATAGTAGATACTCTCTTAATAATCGAAGGAGATATATCTCCCAAATTTGCCATTCTTATAGTAATCTCGCTCCTAAGCTCATCCGGAAAAAAACTTATGGTTTCTGCTGCATTGTTGGGGTCCATGTGGGCTAAAATCAAAGCAATTGTTTGCGGATGTTCATTAACAATAAAATCAGAAAGTTGTTGTGGTTTTACTTGATCTAAATATCCAAAACTTTGCACACTATCTATAGACTTTGACAAACTTTCAAGTATTTTTTGAGCTTCATCTGCCCCTAGTGTTCTATATAAGATATCTTTTGCATATTCCATTCCACCACTTCTTATATACTGGTTTGATTGAAATATTGCATAAAATTCTTCCAAAATGGCAGTTGCAATTTGCTTGTCAATATCCTTTGCTCTGGCAATATATTTTGATATCTCAGTTATCGTTTCAATATTCATATTTGAAAAAAGATTTGCGGTGGTATCTTCACCTAATTGTATTAAAAATATAGCAATCTTCTCTGCCATTGTCAAACTGTCATATATAGCCTGCTGATCTTTGCTTAACTTAATCAAGCTTTTTCCTTATTTAAAGACATTTTATTATTTATATCTCGTTCACTCCTAAAAAGTGATTCTATAATACTTGCTGTTTCATCTGCCTTACTATCTACCAACCCTTTTAATTTATCAAGCAAAACATCATATTTGACCTCTTCTTCATTGAACTCTCCTTCAATTCCGAGTTGCTCTTCAACTTTTCTTTTCATTGCCCTAAATTTATCAAGTGTATCTTCGGCTGATTCTTCTTCATTTGCAACCTCTTTTTCCAATCTTTCTTCATGATCTTCATAAGTAGTTTCTAACATTTTTTTACCAAATGGAACAATAACTTTCCTGTAAAAAATAAAAAGTAATAATATAGCAATCAAAAATTTCAATATTGGTATAACCGGAGCAATGTATTGTTGTGCTTTATCTACTAAAGTTTGGGTTATCGGAGCATTGCCTCCTTTAGTTAACGGCTTAAATTCAAAACTACTCACAGTAACAGCATCTCCTCTTTTTGCATTGAAACCGATAGCCTGCTCCACAAGGGCTTTTATCTTTTTTAACTCATTTGTAGATAAAGGAATATACTCTTTTCCTATCACTTTTCCGTTTTTATTCAATTTATTTTTATATTTGCCATCTACCACAACAGCGGCTGTCAATCTTTTTAAGACAGCAAACTGACCTTTTGACTTTAAAACCTTTTTTGATATCTCATAATTAGTAGTAGTAGTACTTTTTGTATATACCTCTTTTTGTTGCCCGTTGCTGCTTAAGCCCTGGGTAGGTCCTATGTTGCTAACAGCACCTGGAACTCCTCCTACTGGCTTTTGGATTGTACCTTGTTTTTTAATTTCCTCGCTTTGCTCACTTCTAGGAACAGAATTTGGATCATATATTTCATTTGACACACTTGTTTTATCAAAATCAAAATCTGTACTTACTCTTGCTACAACATTATTTGCTCCTCCTACAATAGGAGCTAAAACTTTTTGAATTTTATTTTCATAAGAATTTTCAATAATCTTTTTATATTGTAATTGTGCTTTTACAGCATCAGAATCAAAACCATTTTCATTATTGCCAAGAGTAACACCGTTTGAATCTATTACTTTTACATATCTTGCATTTAATTTTGGGACTGATGAGGCAATAAGATTTTTGATACCGATAATTTGTTTGTTTGATAATTTTGTCATTGGTTTTAAATAAACTACTACTGAAGCAGTAGGAGGAATATTGTTTTGTGAAAAAACACTAGGCTTTGGCAGTGCAATACGAACGCTAGCTCTTTCAATAGGATCCAATCCTTGCACCGTTCTGGATAATTCTCCCTCCAAAGCCCTTAAATATTTAATTTGTTGCTCAAAATCAGTACTTCCAAAACTTTGTTTATCAAAAATCTCAAATCCAACTTTGCCATCTTTTGGTAATCCTAAAGCAGAAATTGCAATTCTTTCTTTATAAACAACGCTGCTTGGAACTTCTATGGTACTTGAGCCTGTGATTTTATATGGTACATTATTTTTATTTAACTGCTGTATTATTAAAGCAGAATCACTTGGAGATATTTTATCGAAAAGAACACTGTATTTGGAATTGGCACTACTTTTATTATATAGAATTAAAAAAACTAAAAATCCTACCAACGACACAAGAGATACAGCAATAACACTTTTCTGCTTTATCGTAAGTTTTTGTATTGTATCGGTTATTTGTTGTAAAAGTGCCTTAAAATCCATCCCTATCCTGCATTATAAATTATTGAAAATATACTAAAAAATTTACTGTTTTCCTCTTTGGTACCAACAGTAATTCTAACAGCATTAAGCCCATAAGTCTTCAAATCTCTAATTATTATACCTTTTTTTAACAAAGAATCTGCAATACAGGTAGAATTTTTATCATTTTTTAGCAAAAAAGTAATAAAGTTTGTATAACTTGGTATAAAATTTATATTTAAGTCGCTTGCAAATTTCTCATATCGCTTCATTTGTAAAAAATTATTTTTTATTGAATTTTGAACAAAAGCACCATCCTTTAAAGCTTCAACGGCTGCTTCTAAACTCAGTGTTGTTATGTTAAATGGTGGTCTGAGTTTCATTAATGTAGAAATTATATCATTTTGTGCGATCCCATACCCTACTCTCATGCCTCCTAATCCATAAGCTTTTGAAAATGTCCCAAGATATATGGTATTTGGAAATTTTTTAATAATATCACTTGGATTAATCTTCATATCTTTATCTTTAAAAGCTGCATACTCTTGATATGCACCATCAATGACAACCAAAGTATCATTATCTATATTTTCCAAAAACTTATAAACTTTATTTTTCTCAATAGATTCACCGAGTGGATTATTTGGCAAACACAAAAATATAATCTTTATATCTTTTTCATTATTATAAATTTCTAAGAATTCATCAAGGTTATGAGTGTCAGAAATAGTTTTTAGTATTTTTGTCCCAACTGCTTTTGCATATATTTCATACATTGCAAATGTAGTTTTCGCCATTAATACTTTGGAATTTTTATTTGATTTTGCTCTTACTATAAATTCCAATATCTGATCACTTCCGGCACCTATAATAATATTTGAATCCAAAACACCAAATCTTTTAGACAACCCTTCTTTTAATTTATACATGCTATCATCTGGATACAAATGTATCTTATTACATATTTGCTTTAGTGCATCAATGACCTTTGGGCTACTGCCATAAGGATTTTCATTGCTTGCAAGCTTTATAACATCTTTGGCATCTATACCAAACTCTCTTACGACCAACTCTATAGGTTTACCTGCGGAGTAATTTTTTATATCTCTTAATTCTTCATTAAAGTTCATGTATTCCTCACTGTTTATCAATCCTCTTTAAAACTATAACTTCCAAGCCATTTTATCTCATAATCTCCTCTTAAGACATTTTGTACTTTTTCATCATCAATATAACCTTCAAAATCAAGGTAAAAAACAGTTTCAAAACTACTGTTTTTTAGTGGTCTGGATTCAATTTTCGTTAGATTAACTTTTTCCTGCTCAAATTTTTTTAAAAATTTTACCAAACTTCCAGGTTCGTCTTTTGTTTTAGCCAAAATAGATGTTTTATTTTTCTTTGCTTTTTTATTTTTGAAATCACTAAGTATTAAAAATCTTGTTTTATTTGCCAAATTATCTTCTATCTTATCAAATAAAATTGGTAATTTATACATTTTTGCACCAATTTTAGAACAAATAGCTGCGGAAGCGGGATCTTTTAAAGACATCTTTGCCGCTTCAGCAGTAGATCTAGTAGGTATAAATTCCAAATCCAAAAGCATATATTCCTCTAAAAACTGTCTGCATTGATTGTACCCTTGCGGGTGCGAATATATCCTTTTTATACTGCCTAAACTATCATTTAGTGAAGCAAAGGAGTGGTGAATATCCATGATGAATTCGGCAACAATTTTAGAATTGTATTTTCCTAAACAATCAAGCGTAATTCCAACAATGCCGTCTGTATTATTTTCAATGGGAACAACCCCGTATTTTGCCTCTTTGTTTTCCAATATTTTAAAAATAGCTTCTATGGTATTTAAAGATAAATAATCTGCATAAGCACCAAATCTACTCTGCGCAGCTTGATGAGTAAAGCTTCCCTTAGGGCCAAGATAAGCAACTCTCTCTGGAAGCTCCAAGTTCCTGCTGGCAGCAAATATCTCAAGGTATACTGCTTCTATTGCTTCATCATTTATATCATTTTTTTTATTCTTTTTTAATCTCTCAAGTATTTCTTGCTCTCTTTCTGGTCTATATATTGCACCTCCGCTTTTATGCTTTAGTTCGCCGACACTTTTGACAATCTTCATTCTCTCTTCAAGCAATTTTAAAATAGTATCATCAATAGAGTCTATTTTATCTCTTAATTTATCTAAATTCATTATAAAAACTCTTTTTCCAATCTAATCATATCTTCAAAGCTCTCTCTTTTTCTAATCATCATATCCATATCATCTTTTATAGCAACCTCACATGCCCTGCCTCTTGAATTATAATTACTGCTCATAGTAAATCCGTAGGCACCTGCACTTTTTATCAACAGCAAATCTCCATGACTTAGTATCGGCAAATCGATATTTTTCGCAAAAAAATCACTACTTTCACAAACAGGACCAACTACATCACATTTTGATACATTAACATTATTGCTACATACTGCTTCTATTTTATGATATGTTTTATAAAGAGCCGGTCTTATCAAGTCATTCATGCCCGCATCTACTACAATAAACCTTTTAAAGTTATTGCTTTTTTCGTATAAAACGGTTGTAAGAAAATATCCGTTATTACCAATAATGTATCTTCCCGGTTCACAAATAACACTAACATCCAAACCTTTCAATGCCCCAAAAATACTCTGTGCATAATCATATAGTTTTATAGTTTTTTCATCTTGATATTTTATCCCTATACCTCCGCCTACATCAAAGAATCTTATATCTACGCCTAAAACCTTTAAACTTTTTAGCATTGAGGCAACTATTTCACTCGCTTCAGCAATTGGTTTCAAATCAGTAAGTTGACTTCCTATATGAAAATGTATTCCGACAGGTTCCAAATATTTTGAATCTTTCGCCAAGATATAAAGCTTCTTTGCCTTTGATATATCAATACCAAACTTATTTTCATTTAATCCTGTTGATATATATGGATGGGTGTGTGCATCTATATTTGGATTTACTCTTATGCTTATTCTTGCAACTTTATCTAATTTTGCCGCTATTAGCTCAATCCTGTGATATTCCGCTTCGCTTTCTATATTTATCATCAAAATATCTCTTAAGATTGCTTCTTCTATCTCTTCATCTCTTTTCCCAACACCACTGAAAATAATCTTATATTTGGGTATTCCAGCTTTCATAGCTCTTTTGACTTCCCCTATAGAAACACAATCGGCGCCACTTCCTAAGTTTGCTAAATGTTTCAAAACAGATAAATTTGAATTTGCTTTTACAGCATAACAGATAAGTGATTTCCTTGCCTTAAAGGCTTCTTTTAATTGTGTATAATTTTTTTCTATACCATCAAAATCATATATATACAAGGGAGTATTATATTTTTTTGCTAAATTTTTAAAATCAATCATTTAATACCTTTAAAAATAGTAGACTTATTATACCAAAAATAATATAAAAATGATTTTATTATGCAATAAAGCAGATTTTAAAGATATAATATATCATAAGATCACTGTGCGATGGTCTCATTATCAATTATTTATTTTTATAATACAAATACACAGAAAATATTGATAAAATTGCAATTGGTAAGATTATACCTATATCAGGGTTAACGGTTGCATTCATTGACATTTTTACAAGCATTAGTAATATACCCCAGCTTACAAGTGCAACAAATATAAAAACAGAACTTACAAGTGCCAAATCAAAAAACCTGTTACTTATGGGCAAATAATAAAATAAAATCAGATTAAACAGAGGTGCAAAAAATGGAAAAACAAGTAGTGCAAAAAGAGATGCTTTTATCTTTTGAATATTTACATTTTGAGATAAAAATAATCTGATTGCCAATAGTGCATCCACAACTGAAAAGTTACTCGTTCCTTCATAAAGATTCTCGATAATTTTTGGCTTAAACTCTTTTAAAGTCTTATAATGTTTAAAATATTCTTTGGATAATTTAGCTCCTTTTTTCAAAACAGAGGGCTTGTGTATGATTTCAAGATCATTTAATATCCAATAATTTTTTATAAAATTAGCACTTTTTGCATCTATAATAACTTTTAAATCCTTATTTTTTATTTTAAATATTTTAACGCCCAAGGCTTCTTTTTTTACAGGATTTAGCTTATCAATATAAATATAATTATTGAAATATTTTAAAAAAAGATTTGTAGAAATATTTGAAACAGAAGAATTTGTTAAAATATTATATGCGTATTCTTTTGAGTATGCAAAATTTGTAAAATTAAGTGCTACATACAAAATCACAACAACAATTGAAGATAAAAAAATCGGTTTTATCAGGGCATTTTTAGAAATGCCCAAAGCATACATTGCTATAAGTTCATTGCTTCTTATAATATAAAACTTTGATATTATCATAGCAAAGACCAAAGATATTGGCAAAGTAAAATTGATAGCATTTAAAAATGTATACATTGCATACAATATTTGTAAATTTGCAGAATCAGGAAGTCTTTTAAAATGCTGCATCAAATCAATACCAAGATAAAATAATTGCAGTGCTGAAAAAATAATAAAAAAATTCTTTAAAAAAATTATAGTGATATATTTTTGATATATTTTTAAGCCCACTTTATACCTCTGTCTTGCTGCATAAACTTTTTCTTACTGTAAATTTTGCTGCAGTTTCAGCTATATCATTATTTAAAAGAAACAAAACAGTATCTTTTACATAACTAACTATCGTAGGCAGGCAAGTACTCTCTTTTTTTGAAAAATCACTCAAAACATAATTTGCAATATCTTCTTTATTTTGTGGTTTTCCTATGCCAATACGAATCCTGTCGTATCCTTTTCCATAGTGAGCATCTATTGACTTTAGCCCATTGTGTCCGCCATTACCGCCACCATGTTTTATGCGAATTGAGCCAAAAGGCAACTCTATATCATCGTGGATAACAATAATATTTGTTATTTTATAATATTTGGCAACACTTGAAACACTAAATCCGGAATTATTCATATATGTAGCAGGTTTCAATAAAAATATACTATTTATTTTATATAATTGTGCATTAAAAATATTTTTATTTATCTTAAGAGGTTTCAACTCATCAACTAAACTGTCAATAACTTGAAACCCTATGTTATGTCTATTTTTCTTGTAGTTTTCGGTTGGATTTCCAAGACCCACAATAAGAGTCATATTATTTGGCTTTTATAACTCCGACAACTGCGATTCTATCAGCTTCCATCATTCGTACATTTTCTGGTACTTTTATATCTCTTACCAATATAGATCCACCAACACCCAAGTCACTTACATCTAAAGTAAAATTATTTGGGATATTCTCAGGAGTACACTGCACTCTTAGTCTTTTTTTGGAAAGCATTAAAACACCTCTATCTTTAATACCTTTTGCCAAGCCTACTGTTTTTACCGGAATCATAAAACTTGAAACTATGCCATCAGTAGCAATTTTTAAATCAACATGCAATAAATCATTTGTTATTGGATCTTTTTGATACTCTTGAATTGCAACACTAAACTCTTTGCCGTCAACACCAATATCAAGAAGAAGTTTTTCTTTCTTTTTAACTGCTTTTACAAATTCATTTTTTTTGAATGCGGCATTTATATTATCTGCGCCTTTGCCGTAAATATTAGCAATTAGATAACCATCTCGCCTTAAAGCTTTAGTCGCCTTTTTCCCGATACTATCTCTAACTATACCTTCTAACATATTTTTCCTTTTAAAAAATTAGGGGCAAATTATATCCAAAATCACCTTACCGCCTTCTTAATACCTATACTAAATTCTGAAGACTCACCATTTGAATCTTCAAGCATATCTATTTGTAGCTTCAAATCATTTCTGTTAGTCGCATTTAAGTAAGCCTCTTTTTTCTCAATTATTCCCAATCGATACAAATCAAATAATGCCTGATCAAATGTTTGAGTTTTATATGTCCCCTTACCATCTTTAATGGCATCAACTATCTCATTCTCCCTACCTTCTAATATCAAAGATTCTATTCTTGCATTTCTTACCAATATTTCAACTGCTGCGACTCTTCCCCTATCAACTCTTTTGACCAATCTTTGGGATAATACCCCTTGCAAAACTGATGCTAATGAAAGTTTTATTCTGTTTTGCTCATTTCCAGGAAACATATTTACAAGCCTGTTAATTGTCTCTTTTGCATCCATAGTATGAAGTGTTGAAAGTACCAGGTGTCCAGTTTCAGCCGCATGAATAGCTGTTTCAATAGTTTCCATATCTCTAAGTTCTCCAACTAGTATGATATCAGGATCTTCTCTTAAGGCTGCTCTTAAAGCATCTGAAAAGTTAAGTGCATCCTGACCTATTGCCCTTTGATTTACTATGCATTTTTGATCTTTAAATATAAACTCAATTGGATCTTCAATAGTAATAATATGCTTACTTCTTCTATGATTTATCTCATTGATCATTGATGCAAGAGTTGTTGTTTTGCCGCTTCCAGTAGGTCCGGTAACTAAAACAAGACCTCTGTTTAATGAGCAAAAATCATATATAACATTAGGTAATCTTAATGATTTTACAGAAGGTATTTTAGCTGGAATTGTCCTGAAAACGCAGGAAACTCCATCCATTTGGAAAAATATATTAGCTCTAAAATTATAATTATCATTTAATTTGAATGTAAAATCAACACTTTTTTGCTTCACTAACTCACCAAACCTGTTTCTTAAAAGCTCCTTGGCTAAAATCAAACTGTCCTCTTTTGAAATTATGTCATTTGAAATTTCTACAATTTCACCAAAGATTCTACCTTTTATGGTAGCTCCGGATTTGATATGCAAATCACTACCTTTTCTCTCTACAAGTTTCGCGAGATATACTTTTAACCTCTTAGTCATCTCAAAAGTCAGACTTTTGACATCAACTTCTGTATTTAGCATACTATTCATATCTATTACCTCAACTCTTCAAGTATCTCTTCAAAGGCTATTTTGAAAGCCTCAAGTCCTTCACATACTAATTCATCATAAATCTTATCCATATCTACACCCTGTTCTTTCAAAACACGGAAATACTCATCAATTGTACTGTTTTGTAAAATATTTTTAGGTGTAAAATCTTTATTTTTAATAAATGCATCTATTGTTGATAAAGGAGCTGTATTTATACTGTTTGGATACAAAAGTTCTTGAATATAATAATCTTTTGGTAAATTTCCACCTTTTACACCTGTGCTTGCAAAAAGAGTTCTTACATTTATCAAATTAGAGGCTTCTATCATATTGTAAATCTTAGAAGCATTATATATACCGCTCAAAGATGTTTTTATATTTTTTTGTATTAAAAAATCATCTAATTTTCTATCAAATCTACTAACAAATACACTTATAACAACTTGTGGAAAATTAACAAATTCAGCAATTTTCTGTTGTCCTCTTTGAATGGCCTGCAGTGATAATTTTGCTTGAGCAGGTGAAAAAACCAAAGTTACATTTACATTAATTCCACTACTAAGCAATTCTTCTATAACTTCATATCCAGCCTCAGTGGCAGGTACTTTTATCATTACATTTTTACTGTTTATTTTTTCAAAAAGTCTTTTTCCTTCTTCGATGCTACCCTTCGCATCATCACAAAGTCTAGGATCTATCTCAATACTTATGAAACCATCATCATTTCTTTCAAAAAGCGGCATAAGTATTTTAGATGCTTCATTTATATCTTCACATGCCAACTCTTCATATATTTCTTTAGGAGTTTTTCCTTTTAATTTTTTTATATCTTCTTTATAAAAACTTGAAGTAAGTATTGAAGATTTGAAAATAGCAGGATTGCTTGTGGCTCCATTTACTATCTTTTTTTCTACCAATTCCCTAAAATCATTTTGTAAAAATCCTCTTTCTACAAAATCACACCATAATGAAAATCCAATTTTATCTAAAAACATAATCATCCTTATAAATACTTATCAAGCAAATTCAAATCTTTTGAATTTATAATTATATTTGCCTCTTTTTTAAGCACCTCGTTTGCACAAAATGCAACTTTTTGTTTTGCATATTGAAACATTGATAAATCATTTGCCCCATCACCTACTACAATCGTATCATTATATGAGATATTAAGTAATATTTGAATCTTTTGGAGCATATCGCCCTTGCTAAATCCAAACATCATATCTCCGCCAACCAATCCGCTTAATTTTCCATCTGTTGAATGAAGAATATTTGAAAAAGAGGCATCATACTCTAAAATATCCTTGGCGTAATTTGTTGCATTTATAAATCCGCCACTAAAAACCACTACTTTATAACTCTTACTTTTTAACTTAGCAATTATTTCTTTTGCACCATTTACATAAGGCAAATTATGACAAATTTCATTTACTTTTTCAACATCCATGCCCTTTAGCAAAGAAACTCTTTCTCTTAAACTTTCAAAAAAATCAATCTCACCAGCCATTGCTCTTTTTGTTATGATGCCAACTTCTTTTTCCACTCCGGCTTCAGTAGCTAAGAAATCTATAGTCTCCCCATCCATTAAAGTAGAATCAAAATCAAATACACAAAGTTTCATACATGCCTTTCATTAGACTTATTGCGAAACGCAACAAGTCTATTCTTTTATGGATATTTGTACTGTTATGATATAATACAAAAAAAAATGTAATAAACCAATTAAAGGCATTATCAATGATTGAAAAGTTTATCAACAAGCTACAAAACCAAAAGTTTTTAACACTTGAAGTCACACCTCCTCATTCACCTAATTTCACAAAAATAGTAGAATCCATCAAAAATCTTAAGTTAAATGATATGGTAGATGGGTTTAGTACTACTGATAACCCTTTAGCAAGGTTAAAATACAGTTCATTATTTTCAGCTTTAAAACTGCAACAATCCTTTCAAAAACCTTGTATCACAACGATGAGCATGAGAGACAAGAATAAGATAGCATTACAATCAGAAATGCTAGGCATGAATGAATATGACTTAAGAGCTATTCTTGCTTTAACAGGAGATCCAGCAAGAATAAGTGACCAACCAAATGCAAAAGCTGTCAATGAAGGAAGAAGTACACTTTTACTTGATATGATAAAATGCTACAATTCCGGCATAGATTATGCAGGCAAACCATTTACAGAAGCATTAAAGGCTATCTACCCATTTGCGGTTACAAATGCTTATGCAAAAAATAAAAAAACTATTTATAAAAATATCCTCACAAAGCTAAATCACGGTGCAATTGCCATCATCACGCAACCCGTATATGATATAGAAAATGCAAAAATGCTTATAGAATTATTTGAAGAGGCAAAAAAGGAATTAAGTTTTCTTGATGTAACCCCCATTCTTGTATTTGGATTTTTTCCTATCACAAAGTTAAGAACAGCTCAATTTTTGTCATCTCATGTTCCAGGCATTCATGTTCCCTCTTCATGGATGAAAAAATTACTTTTAGCCAAAGAAATATCTGAAGAACAAGAGATAAAAACAGGAATGGATTTGAGCCAAAAAGCTTTCAAAGATTTATATGCATTTCATCCTAAAATTCATTTTATGGCAGCAAATCATTTTAATATTGTTAAAGAGATTCTAAAAGTCTCTCTTTAACAAAGCATTTACATTCAGTATCGTCACGATAGACTCCTCCATTTTTCCAATAGCAGATATCAAATTGCTGCTATCTTCTTCTTTATGAAATGTCACAGGAGGCATTTCTATATCATCTTGTTTGATTCTAATAGCTTGAGTAAGTCTGTCTATAACAAATCCAGCTTCACTGTTTTCTGCTTTTA
>WFMT01000152.1 GCA_015488975.1 Campylobacteraceae bacterium
AGGTGTTTTACTTGCATTGGTTATTGTTTTGGTTTCTTTTGTCTATGCTGTGTTTTTCCAAATACAAGGTTTGTGGCGTGCAGCAAAAAAATATCAAGGTTCAAGAATATGGGCTATTTTAGCTCAAATTGTTGTAGTAGTTACCATCATAGGCATTCCTTTTGCATTAATTCAATGGTTAAGACTACTTAAGATGGCAGGAATTTTTTAATAGATTAATGAATTTACTATATAAAGTTCTAAAAAAGTAAAAAAGGGGAGGGCTAATGGCACTTATATTTATTTCTCATAGTTCAAAAGACAATGATATAATTAAACTATATAAAAAGAAAATAGAAGAATTTGGATTTGAATCAGTTTTTTTGGATTTTGACGATAAAGATGGTCTTCAAATCAATGAAGAATGGGAAGAACGACTTTATAAAGAACTTAATAAATCAAAAGTTGCTATTTGTTTTGTTTCAAAAAACTGGATAGATTCGTGTTGGTGTCAAAAAGAATATGGAATATCAAAAACATTAAATAAAGAAATAATACTTGTTAGTATTGAGGAAGATTCAAAAAATAAACAAGAAGTATTTGAATGGATTGGTAAGCATGTCCAACAGATAAATATTGCTGATAATCCTGAAGCATTTACAAAAGTATTAAAGCACATAGATGAATTAACACGAAAAGTTTTCGATAAACCGTATGTATGGGATGAAAACAAAAATCCTTATCCTGGACTTTGTGCATTTACTGAAGATATGGCAGCAGTTTTTTATGGTAGAGAAGATGAAACAGATGCTGTAATTACTGAAATAAATACGCCTGAGTCTCTTGCAACTGTCCGTGCATTTTTAATTGTCGGTGCATCGGGAATGGGAAAATCATCTTTACTGAAAGCTGGAATTTTACCAAAATTAAAAACTTTTGAAAAATATAAACAAACTTGGCATATTTTACCAACTATGCGTCCTGGCAAAGATCCTTTTAGTAAGATGCTTCGTATGTTAATTCATGAAGTATTATTAGATACAGATGAAGCAAGAGAGTTTTATGAACAAATCAAAGATGATATTAAAAACAATGAATTTGAAACATCATTTCAAAAGCTTCTTGATCGTATATTGTTAAAACACCCCAATAAAAAAATTCTTTTTCCAATAGACCAATCTGAAGAATTTTTTATCGTAAGCAATAAAGAAGAAAAGACACTTTTTTTCAGAGTGATTTCGTGGATATTTGAACATTGTGACGAATTTTATACTATTTGGACAATACGAAGTGACCATATAGAAAAATTTCAAACTGATACTTCACTTGAGAGTATGCGTCAACATGCAAAAAGCTATTTACTTACCCCAATAAAAGAAGAACATATTAGCACGATTATCAAATATCCTGCATATAAATCTGATATTATTTTAGAAGAAGCTCTTATAGAGAGAATGCGTCAAGATATCAAAGATTCTAAAGCCCTTCCTCTTCTTGCTTATACTCTAAATGAGCTGACCAAAGACCTCTTCAAAAATCCTTACAAACACAAAGAGAGAGTAGTAACACTTAAAAATTATCTCTCTTTGACAAAAAACAGTAATAATCCAATTTATGCGATAGTTGAAACAAAAATTGAAGAGATTTTTTCCAACCCAAGCAAGATTGATGCTTCACTGGATAAAGATGAACTCCTTAAGCAATGTAAGGAGCTGTTTTTATATCATCTCATTGATATAGATATAGATGGCAAAACAAGCAAAAAAATTGCCTTAAAAAACGATTTAAGCCCTTTATCACAAAAAATTGCCGATGCGTTTGTCCAAGAGAGGCTTCTTGTAAGCAGTAGTTTACAAAATGATAATAAAACAAGCATAACAATATACGAAATCGCTCATGAATCCATCCTTCAAAACTGGTCACAACTGCAAAGTTGGGTTAATGAAGAAAAAGAGTTTTTTATTACTCGTGCTCAAGTGCGCATAGCTATGAAAGAGTGGAAAAAATCACATAAAAGCAAAAGTGCTCTTTTAGGCGGACTTCTTTTGGAAAAAGCTCAAAATTGGTCTGATAAACCTTGGAGTGAAGAAGAAAAAGAGTTCATATTATTAAGTGAAGAAGAAAAAGAGAGACAAGAGAAGGAAAAAGCACA
>WFMT01000153.1 GCA_015488975.1 Campylobacteraceae bacterium
CCCACAAAATATGCTCCCACATCAGTACAAACTACGACAAAAACAAGCCACATAAGTATCCCCATACCAAAGTCATGATACAAGGAGAGTATAAATAAAAATGGAGTTACGGGATACAAAAACGGAAAAAGCAGTTTAAAATTAACTTTTTGTTCATAAAGCATAATAGAGATAACTATTATAAGTGTTAAAAAGGAGAGGTCATCAGGGTTTGGATAAAAAAATGCCACAATCCATATCAATAAAACAAATGAATAAATAATATTGCTTTCAATCTTAAAAAGCTTGATACTCTCATGAGTGGCAAAAAGGTATCCTATGCCCAAAAATAGCCAAGTTATAAAAAAGTTATCTATAAAGGCCACCAATGCTACAATAGCGATTAGAAGCAAACCCGTTATATATCTGTTTTTATTTTTTAAATTCATAATATTTTTCCGTTAAATTTTTAGTGATTATATCACATTTTTGATTATACTTTTATGTCTAAGTGATATGGAGTATTTTCCTGTTTGTTTTTTATCTCTTTTTCTATTTTATTCTTTGTAAAATTTGTCTCTTTTTCTTTTTCACCACTGTTTTCATCACTCTTTTCTTTTTCATGCTCTTTGTCGGGGTCTATTTTATATATCTCTTCAGCCTCTTTTACTTCACCTACTTCTTTATCTTTTTCATTGAGTAATTTGGCTGCCACTACATTTTGCAAATCAAATTTGTTTTGAAAATCAATCTGCTTGGATGCTGGTATTTGCATATTTTGATTTGCAAATATAACACCGCCCAATGACGAGATAGCCACGACTACTCCTTTTAGTTTTTTATTTTTATCGTATCATAATTGACATAATTTACTTTTGCATCCTTTATAACTTTCACATTTCTTCTCTTAGTAAAATCGACCAAAAAACTGTTTTCTTGAGTAGTGCTAAACTTTACACACAGTTTCGCTCCAAATTCAATAACATTTTTCGGTATCTCTTTTTTATCACTTCTTATTATAACATGAGTTGAGGGGATATCCTTTAAGTGCATCCACAAATCACTCATTTTTGCATTTTTTAAAAGATAGGCATTGGCTTTTTCATTTTTTCCAAGGCTTATTTTATAACCTTCATAATAAAAATTCTCTACTGAGTCATACTTTTTCTCTTTTTTACCGGCTTGTTTTTTTCTTGGAAAGTAAAGATTAAGCTCATCAATACTTTGAGCATTTTTTATAATATTTTTTAAACTCTCTAAATATTTGATTTTTGAATTTAAATTTTCTTTTTCTATATGAATATGTTTTGATTTTTGTTTTAACTTTTTAGAAAGAGCAAAAAGAGTATTTGCCGCCTCAGCAGGCGTTCTTGCTTCTTTTGGCAAAATAATTTTAACCTTTTTTCCTTCAAAATCCAAAAGCTCAACCTCTTTTTGATAATTTTTCAAGTTATGTATGTTTGAGAGTATCAGTTTCGCCTCTTTTTGATATGTTTTAGCTTTGTTTGATAATTGTTCGGGCTTTAAAAGAGTGCTTTTAATCTTTAGTAATTTTTCTATTTTTTTTTGGGTTGCGATGAGTTTTTGATTTTTTATCTGGATTAATCTTCTTTTCTCTTTTAAAGAGTATGATTCATACAGGTATTTATCTATATCGCCAATCAAAATATCTTCTTCTTTATGCTCAATTGGAGGCAAAACAGGAAGTTTAAGCCCACATTGTATCTCTCTGTAAGAAACACTTTTATCTATATGCCTTAAAGCTTCCGTTATCACCAAATCCTCATCCGTGATAATTATATTTGTATGCCGCCCGGTAAACTCAAATTGTAAAAACGAGCGTGTTGCCTTATAGCTTTTTTTTAAAAACAATTCAAATCTTATGATTTTGTTGCCATCAAGAAGTTCTATATCTGATATCAAAGCACCACTGCATCTTTTTTTCAAAACAATATCAAAAGGAGCATTATATATCTTAGAAACTTTGTAACTCTCTTTTTTAAATATATAAGAGTTGCCCTTTGTCATGTCAAAAAATATCACATTGTTTCTATCAAATACTATTTTCAAAACGGTATCATCCACTCTAAAAATCGAATCAATTTTTTTATAATTTTTAATATAATTTACTATATGCTTTAATTCTACTCTTTTCACGGCTATCCTTATGACTATATCGGCAAGGCAACATAAAAGCAACTCCCAACACTGTTGCTTTCCCAGTATAGCCTGCCTCCAAGATGTTTATTGACTATGATGATAGACATGTAAAGTCCCAAGCCTGTTCCATTTTTAGATTTTGTTGTTACATACGGCTGACCCAATTTATCTTTTACCGAAGGGTCTATTCCCCCTGCGTTATCACAAACACCTGTGATAATCTCATCTTTTTGTGTTGATACTGTTATGCGAATACTTCCATTGGATATATTTTTCTCTTTTATAGCATCTTTTGCGTTATTTATAAGATTTAACAAAACTTGAATAAACTGATTTATATGAGTTGAAATCTTGACATTTGTCTTTTTTGGTATTTCCAGTGTTATGGAATAATCTTCAAGTGATTTTTGAACTAAGCTCGTAAGCTTTTCAAAAACTTCTCCAAGAGGCAAAGTTTCCTTAACTTTATCAGGCTTAAAAAAATCTCTAAAATCATCAATTGTATTTGACAGATATTTTGTTTGTTCGTTCAATGTAGCCATTGACTGCTTTAAAAACTTGTGTGTTATATCTTCACCCAAATCCATTTGTGCTTGAATGCTGTTTGAGACCATTGAGATTACACTAAGAGGCTGTCTCCATTGATGAGCTATCATAGCAAGCATATCACCCATAGCTGCCTGACGGGATTGTGCTATCATAAGTTCATCTTTGTTTTGAATATCGGTAATATCAATGATAGCTATAATATAAAGATTTTTATTATCGGTATTTGTATTATAAAGTATTTCAAAGTTAAAAATACCTACTCTTTTTTCACCTGCTTTTGTCACAAAAGTTCTCTGCAATATATCTTTGGAAATTTGTTTTTTATAAGACTCTTTTAGCTGTTTTATAGATTTTGCGCTCTCTAATGCAAAAAGTTTATCTATCATTATATCTATAGTTGAAATTTCTCTTTGAGAAAAACCGATAGTTTTTTCAAAAACTTTATTTGTCAATATGATTGTACCGTTTTCATTGTACATCATGATTGGAATAGGTGTAAATGCTATAATCTTTTTAAATTTATCTTTTTCTGCCTCTAATTGGTACATTAAAAGTTTTATCTGAGAAATATCACGAATAATCTTTAAAAAGTACATGGGCTTATTTATCTCATTTTTTAAAATTACAACAGCAAGGCTCACCCAGACGATATTACCGTTTTTGTGAATATACCTTTTTTCTATATGATAACTGCTTTTCTTTCCGCTTAGAAGTTCTTTTTTAAGAATTCTATCGGTATTGATATCATCCTTATATGTTATTTTTGATACTGATATATTTTTAAACTCTTTTTTTGTATAACCTAAAAGTTTTGTGAGATATTCGTTTGTGTCTATCCACCTATCATCAAGTGTCACATGGGCTATACCTATATCAGCTTCTTCAAAAGTAAGTTTATATATATTTTCTTGGTTAAAAAGTTTTTGAGAAAGTTCTTTTTCTTTTGTAATATCTATGCCTGAAGTGATAAGCCCTGTGATATTGCCTTGCATATCTTTTATGAAGTTGTTTGTCCATGCAACGATATGCTTATGCCCTTTTTTATCCACAATAGCATTTTCATAATGTGAAACTATCGGCGTTTGTCCACCTACAACGGAATTGAAAACACTTTTTATCTCAGAACGGATTTCTTTAGGGATAAAATTATCTATAAAATTTTTTCCTTTCGCATCACTTCTTTTTATCTTCAAAAGCCTGCATCCCTCTTTGTTTATCATATCTATATTACCGTTTAGATCAAGAATCATCACTATAGTCCCTGTAATATTCATATAAAGTTCGCCCATGTAATGTTCTCGCTCTAATTCATTTTTCAGTTTATTTTGTTCTGTAATATCACGAAAAGAAAGTACAGCACCTGTAACTTTTTTATCTTCGATGATAGGACTTTGAGATA